>DOCS01000033.1 GCA_003503355.1 Opitutia bacterium | reverse complement strand
GCGTTGCCCGCGTTCGGATCCATGCCAGCGGCGGTCAGCAATTCGATGGTTTCGAGTGTGCCGTAGCGAGCGGCGACGTAGAGCGCACCGTCTTTGCTGTCGAATACTGTGTGGTGGATGTTCGCACCTGCTTCAAGTAGCATCCCAACGATTTCGGTTTGTTCGTCTTCGATGGCTTCGAAGAGGGGAGTCTTGTTGCCGATTGCCACATCTGCATCGACGGCGGCTCCCAGTTCGAGGAGTGCGCGTGCCTTGTCCAGATCCTCATCGTCGATGGCATCTTGGAAGGCGTTTTCATCGCGGTCGTTCTTGTGGTCAATATCTGCGCCTGCATCGAGCAGGAGCTTGAGCAGCGGTTCGTTGAGGTCGAATTTTGTGCAGAGGTTCACGGCCGTTTCTTTCGATTCGTCCTCGGCATTGACATCGGCTCCGGCGGCGAGTGCGAATTTTACGATTGGTTCCTTTTTGAAACGAACTGCGTAGTGAAGCAGTGTTTGCTGCTTTGGAGTGCGGGCCTGAACCAGATCGGGATGTTTTCCCAGGTAGGCTTCTGCTTTTTCAGGTGAAGCGTTCATCAGCCACATGAAGCGCTGCTCGGTTGCGGCGGTGGCATCGGGGCCGTTTACAAAGTGGTCGATTTGCTGCTTGAGGTCGGCGACACGTTCGCTGCTGAGACGTGACCATGTCGTTGCTTGTTCGCTACGTGGGAAGACGAAGCTCAGGCTGTCTTGAGTGGCTGTAATGGAAAGTTCTGCTTTGTCGGCGATGTTGAGCAAGATCGTGCCGTCTTCGACACTCACCACGGTGTAGGGCATCGGTCGCCCAGGGCGGCCGCCTCGATATTGATTGAATTCGGTGGCACTGAATTCGATCACCATCTTGCTTAGGAAGTGACGGGCGATCTGTTTGCCGAAGCTGTCTTCATCGATCGCCTGATCGCCGGCTTGTTGGCGCAGCATGGCTTCGACCGAGTCCGGTGTGACTTGCCAATAGCCAACGATGGTCTCTTCGGTCACTGGCTTGGCGCAGCCGGTTAATAGACATGCAGACAGCAAGACTGCCAGTGTTGTAAGTGTTTTGGTGATCATCCTAAAAAAAAAGACCATACTCTCATCGTTCGGACGAGAGTATAGTCTTTGATTTGAAGAATTTATGCTTTTTTAGCGAGGGTTGGCTTCCTGAGAATAGCTTTGGATCGAGCGGATCTCGTAGCCTTTTTCGCGGATCGATTTGATCCCATCGACCGCCGCAGACGCCGCTGAGATCGTCGTCATGATGCAGATGTTGTGCTTCACGGCCTCGGTGCGGATCTCGTTTTCGTTTTGTCGTGGAACGGTGCCTTGCGGTGTGTTGATGATCAGCGAGACCTTGTTGTTCTTGATCAAATCGATCACGTTCGGGCGACCCTCGCTCAAGCGGCAAACGTGTTTCACCTCAATGCCATTGGCTTTTAGGAGTTTTTCGGTGCCCGCAGTGGCGAGAATGCCAAAGCCGAGCTCAATGAGGCCGCGGGCGATTTTGACCGCGCTCTCTTTGTCGTAGTCTTTAACACTGATGAAGACGTCGCCGGAATCGGGCAGGGCGGGCTTGGCGGCCATTTGCGATTTGGCAAAGGCCACGCCGAGGTCTTTGTCGAGGCCCATCACTTCACCGGTGGAACGCATTTCCGGGCTCAGCATCACGGGTGCGCCGGGGAAGCGATTGAACGGGAAGACGGATTCCTTGACCGCCCAGTAAGGTGGAATGATTTCCTCTGTGAAGCCGAGGTCTTTGAGCTTTTCGCCGGCCATGATGCGGGCTGCGAGTTTCGCAAGCGGCACGCCGATCGCTTTGGAGACGAAAGGTACGGTGCGGGAGGCACGTGGGTTGACTTCAATAATGTACAGCTCGTCGTCCTTGATTGCGTATTGCACGTTCATCAGGCCGACCACTTCGAGTTCCTTCGCGAGCGCGTAGCTTGCAGTACGGACTTTCTCGAGGATGGCTTCGGAGAGGGTGTGCGGTGGCATGACCATCGCTGCGTCACCTGAGTGCACACCAGCAAATTCGACGTGTTGGAGCATGCCGCCGATGACTGTAGTTTCGCCGTCGGAGATGCAGTCGACGTCAAGCTCGTAGGCGTCTTCGAGGAATTTGTCGAGCAGCACTGGCTTGCCTGGGGCGACGTCAAACACTTCGCGGATGATCTGCTTCATCTCGTTCATGTCATAGACGATGAACATGCCGCGTCCACCAAGCACGAAGGAGGGGCGGAGGAGGATCGGGAAGCCGATTTCGCCGGCGAGCTCGTAGGCGTGCTCTTGCGATTTGGCGATGCGGTTGTCTGGCTGCTTTAGGTCGATGCGGTCGAGAATGTCGCGGAATTGGTCACGATCTTCAGCTGCGTCGATCATCGAAGGCGAGGTGCCGATGATGTTGACGCCGTGTGCTTCGAGTTCGGTTGCAAGGTTGAGCGGTGTTTGGCCGCCGAACTGGACAATCACACCGTCGCAGCCCGACTGTGTGTAAATTTCCAGCACATCTTCGAGGGTCAGCGGTTCGAAAAATAGTTTGTCAGACGTATCATAATCGGTCGAAACGGTTTCCGGATTGGAATTGACCATAATCGTTTCGTAGCCCGCTTCACGCAGTGCGAAGGATGCGTGCACACAGCAGTAGTCGAATTCGATCCCTTGGCCGATGCGATTTGGACCGCCACCGAGGATCATGATCTTCTTCTTGTC
This sequence comes from Opitutia bacterium, assembly GCA_003503355.1. Lineage (GTDB taxonomy): Bacteria > Verrucomicrobiota > Verrucomicrobiia > Opitutales > Coraliomargaritaceae > Lentimonas. The sequence continues at coordinate 3,601 of DOCS01000033.1, read as the reverse complement.
GCTCTTGGTGATTTCATTTTCCGAGCCGTAGGAAGAGTAATAATACGGTGTGAACGCTTCAAATTCAGCCGCACAGGTGTCTACAAGGCGAAAGTTGGTCAGCACACCGAGTTTTTCGCGGCGCTTGCGCACGGCTTGGCGGTTCGAATTCACTAGGTCGGCGATCAATGCATCACAAAAGCCCGCTTCCTTGGAAGTTCGCATTAATTCGGCGTCGAGTTTTGGCAGGCTGCTCTTGCGCAGGTCTGCTTCGATCTCAACCAGCTGGCGAAGTTGGTTAATGAACCAAGGATCTAGAGCGCAGAGGTCGAAGATCTCCTCGTCGGTCATACCGTTGAGGAACGCGTGGCGCAGCCAAAAAACACGTTCGCATGTCGGGATCGAAATACCTTGGCGAACGGCCTGCAGGTCGGTGATCTTTTCTTCGAATTTCGCGGGGCCGACAAAGCCCTTCGCGCCGATTTCGAGCGAGCGCAGTGCTTTTTGGAAGGACTCCTTAAAGGTGCGGCCGATTGCCATGGCTTCACCCACAGACTTCATCGCAGAAGTTAAAGTCGTGTCGGCTCCTGGGAATTTCTCGAATGTGAAGCGAGGGATCTTCGTGACGACATAGTCGATCGTCGGCTCGAAGCTGGCCGGTGTTTCGCGGGTGATGTCGTTTTGCAACTCGTCGAGGCTGTAACCAACTGCAAGCTTGGCGGCAATCTTCGCGATCGGGAAGCCGGTCGCCTTCGATGCGAGTGCCGAGCTGCGCGAAACGCGAGGGTTCATCTCAATCACGACCATGCGGCCGTCTTTCGGATTGAGGGAGAACTGGATATTCGAACCACCCGTTTCAACGCCGACTTCGCGAATACATGCGAAGGAGGCATCGCGCATCAGCTGATATTCCTTGTCAGTCAGCGTCATCGCCGGCGCCACAGTGATGGAGTCGCCGGTGTGAACACCCATCGGGTCGAAATTTTCAATCGAGCAAATGACCACGCATTGATCCTTGTGGTCGCGCATGATCTCCATCTCGTACTCCTTCCAGCCGAGTAAGCACTCTTCAATCAGCACTTCAGTGGTGGGGGACAATTCGAGGCCGTTGAGTACCATGCTCTCAAATTCTTCGCGGTTGTACGCGATGCCACCGCCGGAACCGCCAAGCGTGAAGCTGGGGCGAATAATGATGGGGAATTCGCCAATCACATTGTCCGCTGCGTCGAGTGCTTCGGCCAGTGTGTGCACGGTTTCCGACTTCGCCACGTCGAGGCCGATCTTTAGCATCGCTTGCTTGAAGATATCGCGCGCTTCTCCTTTGATGATCGCTTCCGGCTTCGCGCCGATCATTTCGACGTCATACTTTTTCAGAATGCCTGCATCGTGCAGGTCCATCGAAAGATTGAGGCCTGTTTGGCCTCCGAGTGTTGGCAGCAGCGCGTCTGGGCGCTCTTTGTCGATGATCTTCTCTAGAGCATCTACTGTAAGCGGCTCGATGTAAGTCACATCAGCGAACTCGGGGTCCGTCATGATGGTCGCAGGGTTGCTGTTAACGAGGACGACTTTGTAGCCTTCTTCGCGCAGCGCCTTACAAGCCTGAGTGCCGGAATAGTCAAATTCGCAAGCCTGACCGATGACGATCGGGCCGGAACCAATGATTAGAATAGTCTGAATGTCGGTGCGTTTTGGCATAAATTTGTTCGAAAGGGTGGATTTTTTGCACTCCCATGCAAGCACGAACGGAGGGCAGTTCGGCAGGTTTGTGCACTTTTTTCGCATCGCAATTTTGCAGTTTGTGAGTAGCAGTTAATTTTTGAATATAGTTTCGATATTTTTTTATGACTCATAACAAGAAGCCAGTTGCTCTCGTCGCCATCGTTTTGTCTGCATTGATCGTCGTGCCGATCCTTGTTTTAATGGTTTCCCGGGCCGATGGAACGGCGCCGCAGATAACGACTGCAGATGCCAAACCTGCCTCCGAGCGCGTCGACTCGACCGTCGATTTTGAGCTTCGCCAGCTTGCTGACAAAGCCGAAGCACTGTTGTCCGAGGATCTTGCGTCGGCGCTACGTAAAGGGGATGTGTCGCTCGATTTCATGGCTGCGGTGAATCGCGATGCCGAAAAAGCCCGTCGTGCGCTGTCCGGTGGCAAGCTCGATCAGGCGCGTGACAGTTACGCCGCGGTTGTGCAGACGGTGGAAACCCAGCTCGCTGCCTTGTCCTTGGCGGAGACCGCGCGCAGCTTGAACGATGCGACCTATGCCGAACTGAAACGACTCGAATACTTAAAGGCAGGCTTTGAAAATACCTATCGGGAGGCAGTCGAAACCTACAACCAAGCGCTGCGTGACTTAAATGCGTCCAGCTTTGAGGACAGTGTGAACGGTTTTAAAATGGCGGGCGCCATCCTCGGCGATTTGGAAGGGCGTGCGCTGCAACAAGTCGGGAGCATGTTGGAAGCCGCGAATGCCAGCTTGGGAAATTACAATCTGGTCGTTGCCCGCTCCGCGTATGAGCAAGTCCTTCAAATGGATCCGGCCAATGACGCTGCGACCGATGGCCTAGTAATGGTGGGTGCGCTGGAGGGTATTTCCGAAGAAGTAATCGGCATTAAAGGACTCGAAGCTGAGGATCAGTTTGAAGCTGCGCTGGTTCGACTGAATGCGCTGTTAGCGCAGAATTCCAATAACCCTTTTTTGCTCAACCAGAGGCAGGCGCTCGAAGTGCGTATTTTGCAGCGCGATTTCAAGGCAGCGCTTGAAAGCGCTGCGAAGGCCGAAGCCGCAGGCGACTTGAATGCTGCCATTGCCGCACTTGAAATTGCGATGGCGCTCCGTCCCAGTGCCGAATTGACCGAGCGCCTTGAGCAGCTTAAGGCGCAGTTGAAAGCNNGCTCGATTAGAAACATTGCTCGCCACTGGCTACGATGCCTTGCGGGCTGGGAGTTATGAGGCCGCCCGTGCATCCTATAAAGAAGCGGTTGCGCTGGCGCCTGCATCCAAGGAGGCTCGTACTGGATTGGAAAAAGCGTCTAGTCTCTATCTGGCGAATATTCGTTATAGCCAGAGTGTAACGAGTGCGGCGAAGTATTTGGAAGCGGGCCGTTTCCCGCTTGCGGCCAAGTTTTTTAATGAAGCCATGAGCAGCCGCCCAAGCCATGTGCCACCGAGTCAGTTGGCAGGGGAATCCCGTATTCGTAGCGAGCTCGCGGTGCAAAGCCGGGAAGTGGCGATTGCAATCGAGTCGGACAAGCGTACCTATGTCAGCTTGATCGGGGTGTTCCCGCCGGATCGCTTTAAGGAAAAGGATCTCAATTTGTTTCCCGATGTCTACAAATTGAAGGGCACGCGCAAAGGTTACAAGGATGTTGAAATCGAGCTGAAGATCGATGCCCGTCAAAAAAGTCACACTTTTGAAGTAATCTGTACTGAAAAACGATGAGCTATTGTCTTCCTGCCGCACAAGCGACGAAGTGGTCGCGTTTGCTATTCGTGTTAATGGTCTGGGCCACTGGCTCAAACGCAGCGCCCGATCCCGATCTTTTCGACGGACGTGTGGCGCCATCATCCGCACAATCTGCGGCTAGTGCGGCTAGTGCGGCTAGTGCGGCTAGCGGCGT
>DOCS01000103.1 GCA_003503355.1 Opitutia bacterium | reverse complement strand
ACTTTGGGTGAAAAAATCAATTGAGTTCATAGAGCCCCTGACCTTCGCGACTAAGGTCAACAGGGGCCACTGTACCCTATTAAAATGAGGCCCCACATGTGCCGTATAAGGGGGAGTTCTTAGGCCTTTTAAGATTAAGGTGGGCGCTTCCTTGGCAGTTTTTGCCTTCCGGTTGACGGCTGGACAGCCACCTTCAAGGTTTCAGCTCCCGATTTTAAAAGAGTAAAGGACAGAACTCCGTTTAGTCTCGAACACTGCAGGGTTGTTCAAAAAATAGGGCCGCAACTTGTAAGGTCAACCGGAAAGCACAGGACCCTGGCAACAATCAGCGCAAGCCACCGCCTAGGCAACAATGCGCGAAAGCAACGCAGCTCTGACCGAGGATTACACCGCAGCTGCGTCTTGCTTAGCAAGCCAACGCTCAATACGCCCGATCGCTTCGCTGCGACGGGGATCGTCGGCCTTCATGCGGTCCAAGACATTGATTGCAGTCTCGGCGTAATCGATCGCGGTGGCACTATTTAGCTTATCCAACTCGGAGTGCTTAATTTCACCATTACGAATCATGACTTTGGCTTCTTGCTCGATCTCGGCATTGCTTCCACCAGGGGCACCAAACTCGCCCTTGCCCCCACGTGCACTACCGCCGCCGCCGCCACCTTCGCCGCCGCCCTCACTGGAGCTCTTCTCGGTCTTACCACGAGGCTCGCGCTCAACCCCCGCAGGGTACTGCTTGCCGTCCTTACCAGTCACTTGCTGCTGTGGCTCAATACGCTCCATTTTCTCCATCGCCGAGCGACTACGACGCACTAGGTCGGCCGAAACCCGACAGAGCTCCGCAATCACACTGTTCGACATATTCGGCCATTCCTCGAGCGCGATCTCGACTGCATTGCGCTTATCGGCATTCGAACGGTACACCCCATTTGTAGCATTCGCCCCCAAGGCATAACGCAGCGCATCGGTCCGGGAGCCCTCATAGACATCAGCCAGAATCGAATCCGCCTCATTACGCTGGGCCGCAAGAAAGCGATGAAACCCATCGGCCAACCAATATTTGGCACCATCGTAAAACACGTGAATCGCCGGAAAAACAGCCCCTGCGAGCATTTCGTCCGCATAGCTGTTAATCGCATCATCATTGGTCTCAACACGCGCCTGCGTGCCGCCATAAATATCAATTTTGTCGAGGGTCAGATCTTTGGTTTGCATAAAATAAAAGGATACGATTTTTGAGCCTTCACCCACACGATGACAAGGCAGAATCCCTGCGGCCATTCTATTTCTCGGATGTCACTGATCAAAAGAGCTCTAGCAAAGCAACAACAACATGCAAGCAACTGCGCCCCGACTCGCATCCAGCTGCAGCTCATAAAAAAACCCACTCTTACGAGTGGGTTTTAAAATGGTGGTGAGAGCCGGATTCGAACCAGCGAACTCATAGAGAACAGATTTACAGTCTGCGTGCTTTAGCCACTTGCATATCTCACCAAGGGGAAAGTTGGGGACTGTAGGCATCAGTCGACCGATGCCAAGTCTTTTTTAAAAAAAATTTCTTCCGTGCATTCAGAATGGAGTTTTGTAATACAACACATCGCTTTTGGGGTAGTGCCTCGCAGCGTTTCTTGTTTTTCCCATATAGTGATGCCAAAGGAACCGTTTCAGCTAAATAACCTACCAAATTGGATGCGAGGGCGCTTTGATGACTCTCAGCGCTTTCTGTTTCTTTGCATCTGCGCTGGAGCCGTGTGCGGACTGATCGGGGTGAGCTTTCACCTTGCGATTACAAGCATCTTCGAGGCGCTGTTCGGATTCTTTCAAGAACTTGGTGTTTGGGCGATTCCTGCAATGATCCTCTCGCCAGCCCTGGCGGGCCTGATTGTTGGACTGATGATTCGCTATATCTCTCCGACCGCCAGCGGCTCAGGGATTCCGCAAACCAAGTCAGCTTACTACCAGAACTTTGGCGTCATTAAGACTTCAGAAGCGTTTTGGCGTTTCATTATCGGCACCATCTCGGTGGCCTTTGGCAACAGTCTCGGACGCGAGGGGCCGACAGTGCATATTTGCAGCGCGGTCTCGTCAAAGCTAGGTAGACTGTTCGGACTGGGCAAACTGCGCGTGCAAGCGATGATTCCGGTGGGCATGGGTGCCGGCATTTCGGCTGCGTTCAACGCACCGATCGCGGCGATCACTTTTGTCTTTGAAGAATTGCTCGATAATTTCAGCAGCAAAGCACTCGGCGGGATTCTCATTGCCGTGGTCGTCGCTGCCGTTGTTGAGCGCACACTGTTGGGCGAGCATGCAGCACTGCAAGCCGACTCCACCTTTTTTACCACATCCTGGTGGATGTTAATCTGCCTGATTATGGGTCCCGCAGCCGGCCTGCTGGGCCATTTGTTTACTGAATCGCTCCTCGCCCTGAGGGCAAAGTTCAAACAATGGCAAAGCCTGCCGAACTGGGCGAAACCCGCACTCGGCGGACTCAGCGTCGGCCTGATGGGCGTCACCGTTCTACACCTCAGCGGCGGGCACATCGGCGTATTTAGTATCGGTTATACCGATTTGAATGCAGCATTGAATGGACAACTCACCTGGGTGGTCCTCCTTCTGCTACTAGTCGGCAAGCTCGTGGCAACCGCAATTTGCTATGCATCCGGTAGCAGTGGTGGTATTTTCGCTCCGGTTATTTTTATCGGTAGCATGCTGGGCGGCTTATTCGGCGTCGGGCTTGTTCACTTTTTCGGAGCCGATCCATCCGTTGCAGCTGGCGCCGCCCTCCTTGGCACGGGAGCCTTCTTCGCCGCCGTGATCCGCTGCCCCATGACATCTGTCATCATTATCTTCGAGATGACGGCCAATTACTCGCTGATTCTCCCGTTGATGGTGGGCAACTTCCTCGCCTATCTAATCTCTGCCAAACTGCGTACGATCTCCATCTACGACGCCCTACTCCTACAGGATGGGATTAGCCTGAAAAAACTACCGGCCTATCGAGGCGAGCAAGATTGGCGCAACCTGCCAGTCAGCACGATCATGACCCACGACTGCCGCACAGTGGTCGGAGGCTGCAACGCGCTGAAAAACCTAGAGCGAATCAAAGCCGATGGACACAAACACCACGGCTACCCCGTGATCGCCGACCTAAATTCCCAAGCGCTGCAAGGTGTGATCACCCACCACGAACTCGAAGAGATGGTTGCCACAC
>DOCS01000169.1:1929-4236 GCA_003503355.1 Opitutia bacterium | reverse complement strand
CCTGTATCGGGTCAGCGCGGACTTGGCTGTCGATCGCGGCTGGGATGCGGCGGTGCCCAATAGAACAGCCTTCATTGACGCACTGGCACTCGGACCCAGCCAGATCAAACGAGTCAATGACCTGCCAATCCTGACCGACGAACTGTTTGACGCAACCGCGGCGGCAAACCTCGTCACCGACCCCGAAACCTATTTCTACATCGATGACAATCGCCGCTTTGAAGACGGCGGCATACCCTTTATGGATGGGGATCAGTTCTATTATTTCGTGGCTGGTCGCGACTTGTTAGGCAGACCCGGCGAAATTTCCGCGGGCACGCCAGTGACCATTTGCTTTCGGATGCCGCCACAAGCGCCCCGAAGGCTCAAAGTTTCGAATGATTATTCCTGGGATGCGGCAACCGACACCCAAACACAGGTGTTTCACCTCGAATGGGATGCCGCTCAAACGCGCGAAAACGGCCCAGAGATTGCAGGCTATTGGATCTATCGCTGGTCCTCGATTCAGGAAATGCAAGAGAACGCCGGACTGCCCTACAGCAGCCTGCCCGGTGGCAGCATGACTGGCGGACGCATCGCAACCGTCTCCAGCGCCACCACCGCCTACACTGACGAAACCGGCGTGCATCCATTTATTACCTACAGCCGTGACGCAGACCTGCGTAACGACTCCACCGTTAATCACGCCGAAGCCGGCAAAACCTACTGGTACTCGGTGCGCGCCATTGATGCGTCCGCCTGTGGTGGCAACGTTTCTGGCAATAGTGCGCCCGCCTTTGGCGTCTTACGTGACCGTGTCGGACCAGCGGCCCCCTCGGGCAGTATTGCCACCGACTGCGAAGATCCACTGCTATCGGTCGGCACGACACGCTACACAACATCGGCAGATCCATATAACAGTAACCTAGTCTATTTAAAGTTAAACGCCACTCGAATCAATGCGGCGATCGAGTGGATCGACTTTTATGTCTCACCCCTTGACGAACAAGCTTACATCGGTCGCTTTTATTTCGACAGCGTCAGCAATGATGTCAGCACTACGGTCCTCAGACGCACGCAGGTCTTCGTCGACGCCGGCCTCACTACAGGGAAGATCTTGGCTCGGGTGGGAACCAGTAATGGCTCGATTTCAGACATCGAAGACGCGTTTTTTCTGGCCGATCTCGATCCGGAAAAGAACAATTCCGCGTACGTGCAAACCTTTGATTTCGTCGCTGCGATTGACCAAGAAAGTGATTGCGAAGAGCATGACCCAAATCCCAGCGGCGGCCTGAGCGGTACCGTTGAGCCGCTTGAGATTGTGATTTCACTGACCGAAGGCTCCGAAGAGTGGAAACTGTACCGCTCCGTGAACGGCGGCCCAATGACCATGATTCAACAAGGTCTGAAGAGCTTCGATCCCGCCGACTACGAGGTGACGATCGAGCATTACAATTTTCCGCTCAATGGCGGACGCGTTTGTTATTACGCGCAACTATTCGATCAGCACGGACAAGGCAGTAGCATGATACGTCTAGGCTGTGTCGAGATTGCTCCGCGCACGCCGCTGCCACAGCCGATGCTCAGTCCAGTCACACCGGTGGGTACCGACCCCGACAACGGCGCCGCCAACATCGAATGGTTCTGTGCGCCCGCTGGAGTCGAACGTTTCGAGTTGTGGATTCGCAGCGACAATTCCTACGGTCCCACCGACTTATCGGATGAGCTGCGTCTCCGCCTGCCCCCCGCGCCCAACGACCAGGATTTCTGGAGCTTACACTACGATAGCACTGTCGGTGAAATCTTCCGTGCCTACTACACTGGTCGTGTCGGGACCAATTTTGATGCCGGCCCGGAATATGACGTGCTATGGAACCGCAACCTCGAGAGCGGTCTGCGTTACCACATCCGTGTGCGCGCCGTCGGCGCGAACGGCCACACCAGCGCCTGGAGTAATGAGGAAAGCTTTATTTGGAGTGCAGAGATTGATTTTTCAGTCCCCTTCGATACCAATAACTGCGTCGTACCTTGGCCGATGCTCGGCTTGCCCGAGGTCAACGATGCCTTTACGGTGACCACGCCTGCCAGCGGCTATGAGGTCGGCTTGAAAGCGGTGTTCAAACCAACCGACGATAGCGCCAAAACCATTTTTGAAGGCGCGGCGATACGCGTGGGCATGGTCAGCACTGGCAACCTGGATGTACAATTTCAAAGTACTTGGGAGATTACACCCGGCTATCGTCCAGAAAATGGTTTTTTCCAGCTGCCGCGTGGCGCAGAAACCAACCTGGATAGTGCATTTTACCAAACCACTGATGGCGAATCTCT
>DOCS01000169.1:670-1893 GCA_003503355.1 Opitutia bacterium | reverse complement strand
TACGGTGCCGACAAGCCAGCATGGGCCGTCCACGACCCTTACTTCTTCCTGATCGAGATTGCCGAAAGTCAGGGCAGCACCCCGACCTACGATCTGTATCTCAAAGACACCCAACCGGTCATTGTCGGCGCCAGCTACCGCTATCTAGTCGTGCGCTTCGATGACTTAGGTGAAATTGTACAAATTATTCCACTTGAAGTGCTCGACACCTTCTAAACCGAATCATGATTGCACGCAGCTCACTTTTCTTATCGCTAGCCACCGCCGCCTCGACCTGCCTCGGAGCGGGACACCCGCCGATCTTGGTCGATGCAACCGCAAACGAGTACCAAACACTCGCCGATGTGAATGGCGATGGGACACTGGACCTGGTCGTGGTCGACAAGACCAGCGGGCAAGTGCGCATCGCGGAGACGGATGGCGATGCAGAGATCACGTGGCGCAGCAGCGCATGGGACAGTGGCTTGCGTGATGTGACAGGTTTTTCCACCGGCTATCTACTCGATCCGAGCCGCGAGGCAATCGCACTCACCTCCAGCTTGGACAACCGCATTCAGCTGATCGACACCCCCAACGAAGCCACTCTGATTGAACCACAAAAGCTACCGCAAGCAAAGATCGGCCCGTCCTTAATCACCGCGCTGCAAGTGCCGGGCGGCCCCATTGCCGATTATACCCCGGACCTCGAGGACCTGATTTATCACGCGGTTTATGACGACCCGAGCAACGAGAATGTTGTCCAGGGCTTCCGTAATCGCGATGGCAGCCTGCCGATGGATGAGTTTGCGATTGCTGATGCCCCGGGAGTCGCCAGTCATCCCGAAGCAGTCACCTTACAGGCCGGTATGACGCCTGCCTATGCGATGCTGCGCAGCGAGTCAGGGGCGGCTCAACTCGAACTCTATGACATTGAGAAAGACCCGATCCAACTGATTGGGAAACTCGTCGATATCCCACTCGACTCTGACTACGTAGCCGCCGACTTCGATGGCGACGGCGAGGCTGAGTTTGTATTCTGGACCGTTGGATCATCAGAAGTCTATGAGACACAATGGAACGGTGGTTTGACGACACTCACCAGCTTCACCTACACGGACGCGGCACCCATCACTGCCCTGCGGGTGATCTACACTACGGGGCAAGCCGAACTTCTGGTCATTCATAGTGATGGGACCAAAGCGGATCGCGTCAGCTACGCGGGCAGCGGTAGCATCTCGATTGAG
>DOCS01000169.1:0-531 GCA_003503355.1 Opitutia bacterium | reverse complement strand
TAGCGGCACGCACGAGCTCGAAGCGAGCGGCTCGCTGCCGACGCTTGATGCAGAGCGCAGCGGGTCCAGTCTGCTGATCTTTGACGACAATCCACTGACCCGTCCGGAGGCCAACCTGTTGTCGCGTTTAAACGCCGGTGCCTGGACCTCCGCGTTTGCCCTCGGAGGTCCCGCGACAGTTGAGCACGAGCAATTCATTGATTCAGGGACCGGCCTAGGCAACATACAGACCGCCGCCGTCAACAATCTCCCCGCAGGCAGTAGCGATGGTCTGACGCAACAAGTGTTTGACGATCTATCGATGCGCTTCGATGCCGCGCCAGTGGGCGAAGTCGCCGCGCAACTAACCCTGTTAACCCCCAGTGGTGACTACACTGCTGCGCTGCGCCCCGAGCTCAGTCTCAACGGTAGTGGCACGATTTGGTACCGTGAAAACGACAGCAGTTGGAGCAAATATCAGCCCGCAAGTCCACCTGTGATCATCACCGACACCACCTTCTATGCCTATGCGGCTGACAGCAGCGGCTACTC
>DOCS01000137.1:4130-4357 GCA_003503355.1 Opitutia bacterium | reverse complement strand
AACACGAAGCGTCGTTTCCGCCCAAATGTTCAGCGCATTCGTGTCCGCCTTGAAAGCGGCGAAGTGAAGCGCATGTGGGTCTGCGTCAAGGCGATCAAAGCCGGCAAAGTGACGAAGGCATAGCTCCGAGCTAGCACACTTACAATTTCTGAAAAGCCCCGGTTGAACGCCGGGGCTTTTTTGTGCCCACAAGACAGGCTCGGCCGCTTAATAGCTTGATTCCCCCG
>DOCS01000137.1:0-4003 GCA_003503355.1 Opitutia bacterium | reverse complement strand
GTCGACAGCGACGAAGGCTTCGTGGTGCTGGACGAACCCGAGGTTTCAAAAGTACTAAAGAAGCTCGCGGGCAAAGAACCGCGGGTGCGCAAATATTCGGCCCGCTTCTATACCAGCCGTAGCCAACACGCCGAAAACTACGGCGTGTCGGAACTGCAATACCGCCCCGCCACCTACGAAGGCTACCTGCAGGGGCTTAGCTTTTATAGCGATTCGGTCAACAAGGTCAGCTACTACCAGTTCGAGGAAGAAATCTATACCAATTACCCTTTCATCGAAAGCAATGAACCCGAGGTCGAGTTTGGCAAACCCTGTGAAGTGCTCGCGTTGATCATCGACATTCGCGGCTTCACCCTGTTTTGCGAACAGCCCAATATTGAGTCGCCCTACATCTGCGGCCTTATGTCGGCCTTTTACCACATGGTGAGCCGCTCCCTGCAGCGCTTCCCTCCGGACATGACAAAGTTACTCGGCGATGGGGTGCTGGCTATTTGGAAAACGGCACCAGCCGACCGCGAGCTTGCAGTCAACGTCGCCCTCGAGGCGGCGCTCAGCTTGCGCAACCAATGGAAACAGGTGCGGGACAGTCCGCACTTCAGCCATGGCGCACCCGAAGCACTCGGTGCCGGCATTTGCTTTGGCCTAGCGAGTCATCTCGAGATTGTCAACGACTACATCGGACGGCCGATCAATATCGCCAGCCGGCTGTGTGGTGCCTGTCCGGGCGACCGTGTTTACGTCGACCGTGCCGTGCCCAATATCCCCCTTCATTTGAAAAAAGAAGAATATGTCGCCCACATCCGCCCCTATGGACGCCACAACATCTGGGCCTTCATCAACAAAGACGCTTAGCGGAGCGATGGGTTCGACTGCTCAGCTTGCCTGACAGCGTTGCCTCGCAGCTTAAGCTTGCAGTGTTGCCTTTTTTTTTACCGCTCAATAGCCACGACTCATACAGATCGCCATCAACACCATCCTCCAGACCACCTACAGCGAAGAACTCCCCATCCATGCACGGCGGGAGGAGATCATTCGTGCCATCCAACACAACCAGATCGTCGTGATCGCGGGTGAGACCGGCTCGGGCAAAACCACTCAAATCCCCAAGTTCCTCATCGATGCCGGCTATGGCCAAAACGGCCTGATCGGNNATCCGCTTCACCGACCAGACGCGACACGACACCGCGATCAAGGTGATGACCGACGGCATCCTGCTCAACGAGATTCAGGACGACCCACTCCTCAAGGCCTACGACGCGATTATTATCGACGAAGCGCACGAGCGCAGCCTGAACATCGACTTCATTCTCGGCTGCCTGAGGCAACTCGCCGATCTGCGCAAGGACCTACGGATCGTCATCACCTCCGCAACGATCGACACCGAGAGTTTCTCCAAAGCCTTCGACGGCGCCCCCATCATCGAAGTCTCAGGCCGCACCTATCCCGTCGACACCTACTACCGCCCGATCGAGGAAATGCTCGAGGATGCCGGCGACCTGACCTTCATCGAAGCCGCCGCCGAACTAGTCAACGAGATCATCAATCACAACCGCGAAGGCGACATCCTCGTCTTCCTGCCCGGCGAACGCGACATCAACGAGCTACGCCGCAAGCTCGAAGACTCCCGCGCACGGTCCTGTGACATTCTGCCACTCTACGGCCGCATGGCCAACGCTGACCAGCAGCGCATTTTTCACCCGCAAGGTCGCCGTCGCGTGATCCTATCAACCAATATAGCCGAAACCTCGCTAACCGTTCCCGGCATCCGCTACGTGATCGACACCGGCCTCGCGCGCATCAGTCGCTACAGCGCCACTTCACGCACGCTGCGCCTGCCGATCGAGCCTATCGCTCAATCCAGCGCCGACCAACGCAAAGGCCGTTGCGGGCGCGTCAGCAACGGTGTCTGTTACCGCCTCTACTCGGAACAAGACTTCCTCGGCCGTCCGCGCTACACAACCCCTGAAATTCACCGCTCGAACCTGGCGTCTGTGATCCTCAGGATGCTCGCCTTCCGACTCGGCGACATTCGCAGCTTCCCATTCATCGATCCGCCGTCCGACACCGCGATCCGCGGCGGCTACCGACTCCTCGAAGAGCTCGATGCGGTGTACAGCGATAGTCGCAGCGAGAACGAAGACGCCTACCGACTCACAAAACTCGGCCGCCGTCTGGCGCAGTTGCCAGTCGACCCCACCGTCGCGCGCATGCTACTGCAAGCCAAACAGGAGAACGCCCTCGAAGATGTGCTCGTCATTGCCTCTGGCCTCTCGATTCAAGACCCGCGCGAGCGACCCGCCGAACTCGCCAAAGAAGCCGACGAAATGCAAAAGCGCTTCGTCCATAAAGAGTCCGACTTCCTGACACTGCTCAATATTTGGAATGCCTACCACGACGAGATGGACCGCCTCTCGCAGGCCAAACTGCGTAAATTCTGCAAGCAACACTTTGTATCGTATCAACGCATGCGCGAATGGCGCGAGGTCCACCATCAGCTCGAGCGGATTCTCAAAAACCTAAAGCTATTATCTTCGGGGAGGGACGACCGCCGCGCCGTCCGCGACACATCCCAAGCGACCCGTTCGAACGAGCCAGACCACAAAGGCAAACAAGTCTCAAACAACCAGCAACCCACAACGAATAACCACTTAACCGACGCAGGCTACGCAGCGATTCACCGCTCGATCTTAACCGGCCTGCTCAGCAATATCGCCGTCAAAGAAGAGGAGCACAACTACCGCGGTCCGCGCAATCGCAAGGCGCTGCTTTTCCCCGGCTCTGGACTATTCGACCACGACACCGCTAAAAAACAGCGCAAGGCATCTTACGCGAAAACCAGTAAGCCCAAGCCCGCCAAAACCACCGCGCCCGCATGGATCGTGTGCGGCGAGTGGATGGAGACCAGTCGCCTGTTTGCCCGCACCGCCGCCAAGGTGCAAGTGCAGTGGATCGAAGACGTGGCAGGCGACTTATTAAAGCTCAAGCACTCCGAGCCCTTTTGGAGCACCAAATCCGCAGCGGCTCTGTGTAAGCAGCGCAAGGTGCTCTTCGGCCTCGAGATCGGCCGCAGCAACGTCAGTCTCAGTCGTATCGACCCCGATCAATCGACCGAGATCTTCGTCCGCAACGGTCTGATCGAGCAAGGCATTCGCGAGCGCCCCGACTTCTTAAAAAACAACGACGAAGTCAGCCAGCGCGCCGAATCCGAACTCGCCCGCCGCCGCCTTGGCTCAGGCTTCGCAGTCGAGGACCGGCTCTACGACTTCTACCGCCAGCGCCTCAGCGCCGTCGGTTCATACGCCGAACTGCGCAGCTTCGCGAAAAGCGAACATAGCGGCCGCCTTGATTTCCTCCACGCATCGATCGACGATCTGCTGCCCGAAGAGGAACAAGACGACACCACTGAGGCCTTCCCCAAATCACTCGCGATCGGCGGCAGCGAACTCCCCTTGCGTTATCGCCACGAACCCGGCGGCGACAGCGACGGCGTCACCCTACACGTGCCACTCACACAGATTGGCGCGATCCAACAAGGCACGCTCGACTGGGCAGTACCGGGCCACCTCGAAGAAAAGATCGAGAGCCTCCTACGCGGCTTGCCCAAGCAAATCCGCATTCAGCTGCACCCGCTCAAAGAACGCGCCGCCGAACTGCGCACGCAGCTCAAGCCCTCCGAGCGTTCGCTGCGTGAGCAGCTTGCCGACCAACTGAAGGCACAATACGGCATCCAAACGTTCAAAGATAATTGGTCGAAGACTGAGATTCCCAGCTATCTACAACCACGTATTCAAATTGAGAATACAAAGGGCGATATCCTCGCCGACGGGCGCGACTTAGACGCGCTGCGCGAATCTTTAAAAACCACCGCTAAGGAAGTCTCCAGCGGCAACGGGCTCGACGCCATCCCCGCGTGGCAAGCCGCCACTGCACACTACGAGCGCGAAAACCTCAGCAGTTGGAACTTCGGCGACCTTCCCACAGAGATCGACCTCAGCGGCGACTC
>DOCS01000029.1 GCA_003503355.1 Opitutia bacterium | reverse complement strand
CTTTGTGTCTTAGTGAGAGCGAATCGAGGCGGCCTCGCGCTGCTGCTGGTTGGAGCACTGCGCAGCCATGGACACGTGGATGCATCTCGCCCATCCTGCAGACGGAATTCAAGACACTAAGACGCCAAGCCCGAGAACTGAAATGCGAGGCTTGAGACGGGAGACTTGACAGTGAAAAAACAGCCCGCAACACCCCATTCCCGCAAGGGTTCAGGCAGCTAATTTAACATTTCCGGGGAACCTACAAGACGCCAAGTCCCAGAGCCTGCCCCCAACCTTTGCGGCTTTGTGCCTTGGTGAGCGCATCATCGCAGCGATTTGCTGCGTTCATACTGTCCGTGTGGCTAACTGATCGAAGTGACCGCCCAGGGGATCGTTTCGCCAGCGCGGTAAGGCACCACATCGCCATAGCGCTCTGGTACTAGCATGCCGCGCTTTTCGAGTTTCACTGTCTTCGCGGGTGGTGTGAAGTTATGAATACGTTGCGCGTTGCCGCTGACAAATGCCTGCAAGTTGTGCAATGCGTCGTGTTGCTCAAACAACTCCACCAGCGTCGGCAAGCAAACAGGAGCGGTAAACAAACCCGCGGCACAACCACAGCACTCTTTCTTCGAAATCGGATGCGGCGCAGAGTCGCTGCCAAACATGAGCTTCGGATGCGCCTGCAGCGCGGCGGCGAGCAGTGCTTCCCTATCCTCCGGACGCTTGGCGATCGGCTTGCAGAAAAGATGCGGGTTGAGCAATCCACCAGCCACGTCGTCAAGCGTGATAATCAGGTGGTGCAGCGTCACCGTCGCGTGCAGATTCTCATATTGATCAAGCAATTCAACCGCATCGCGCGTGGTGATGTGCTCCATCGTGATTTTCAGCTTAGGGAACTTTTCCGCCAAGTGTGCATAACTGGCTAGAAACTCTTTCTCGCGATCCATCACAAACCCATGGGTTTCGCCGTGGATCATTAGCGGAATGCCGAGTTCCTCCATCAGTGCGAAGGTATCTTCGACCGCATCGAGTTCCTTTACGCCCGCCTCACTGTTAGTGGTCGCTCCGGCGGGATACAATTTAATCCCGAAAATGTGCTCCCGCGCGGCCAACAGCTCGGCTTTGGTGTAGTTGCGAAAAAACAACATCATCAATGGATCAAACACGTGCGCCCCTTTGGCTGCATTGATCTCATCGCGATAGGTCTGTAAGCGCGCCAAATTGTCCACTGGCGGCACGAGGTTCGGCATGATAATCGCACCAGCGAAGTGCTCGGCAGTCAGCGGCGTCACACGCTCCATCATGGCCCCCTCACGGAGGTGTAAGTGCATATCAAGTGGCGATTCTAAAACAAATTCCATGCCGACAAGTTACGCAGTGCGCCGCTGTGCTGCAAAGCATAAACCTTGGAAAAATCGGTTCCCTGAGAGCTAAAGAATACTGCGCATCCACTGCACCGCTTTAGCACGGTGACTGAGCTGACTTTTGACCGAATCGCCGAGTTGCGCAAAGCTTTCGCTGTAACCTTCGGGAATGAAAATTGGATCGTAGCCGAAACCGCCGTCACCCTGCACTTTGGTATCGATATGCCCCTCGCAAGTGCCGTCGTAGTGCGTCATGTACCCTTCGTGGTCGATCAAGCAGAGCACGCAGCGAAAGCGTGCCGTACGCTGGCTCTGCGGCACCTCTTTAAGCGCATCGAGGAGCTTCACCACATTGTCGCCATCGCTCGCGTCGATCCCCGCGTAGCGCGCGGAGTAAATGCCCGGAGCGCCATCGAGCGCATCGACTTCGAGGCCGGAATCGTCCGCCATCACCCAAGCACCCGCCGGCGCCTGCGCCCGCAGGGCTTCGGCTTTAATCTGTGCATTGGCCGCGAAGGTGGAGCCATTCTCCTCGACCTCCGGCATACCTCCACAGGCTTTCGCCGGCTGTACATCGAGGTTTAAACCGTCGAGTAGGATTTTAAATTCTTCGACCTTGTGCGCGTTGCCGGTCGCAATGAAAAGTGAGTGTTGAGTCATTTTTAAAATAGAGGGGTTATGTGTTATTTGTTATGCCGTTGATAAGGAAGTCAGCGCAAACTGTTAGCGCCTACAAACTGCCGCGGGTTAAAATATCTGCGTCGAAGATCGTGTGCCGCACATTTTGCAGCTCGAGTGCATCGCGCATCGACTGCGTTTGACGCGCACTACCAATGCCCGGCGTGGCACAATCGCTCATGAACTTCGGCGCTTGGTAGATAAATACATAATCAGCCAAGCCCTGCTCCAGCAAGCTGGACGCCAGCGACGGCCCCGTTTCGACGTAGACTGCGCAAATCCCCTCCTCCGTGCAGCGGGCGCGAAAGGCAGTCCAATCCAAGCGACCGTCCACTTCCGGAAGTTCCCAGACCGTAACGCCATGAGTCGCCAATTGCTCGCGCAGCGCCCTGTCGGAACGCGCACCACACAGCACGGTCGTCTGCGCTTTGTGCGCATCGCTATACAGTTTTGGCAAGCACCCGGCTGTCAGCGTCTTTAAACTGCAGTCGAAGACAAAGCGTCTCGGACACCACTCCGTGTCGTCGATACGACTCGTCAGGCTCGGATCGTCGTGCAGCACCGTGTTCGCCCCCACCGCAATGGCAGGAAAATAGCGCCGCCAACGCATCACATCCGCGCGCGCGGTCGGTCCCGTCACCCACTGCGAATGACCCGAAGCGGCGGCAAATTTGCCGTCCAGTGTAAGTGCCATTTTGGCCGCGATCAACGGACTACCGCGGACGATCCAGTGATTAAAAATAAGATTGAGGTCCGCACAATCCTGAGCGCACACATCTTCGATAACTTCAACGCCAGCCTTGCGTAGCAGCGCCAATCCTTGCCCGGCATGTTCGGGGTTTGGATCGACCGCGCCGACCACCACACGCTGAATACCCGCTGCGAGAATCGCAGCGGTACAAGCCCCCGTACGCCCGCAAGTGCTGCAGGGTTCCAGGGTCACATACAGCGTCGCCCCCGAGGCAGGCCGGCGACCCAGCGCACGCAGCGCTTCGACCTCGGCATGCGGCTGCCCCGCGGCGTGGTGCCAGCCCTCGGCGACCACCGCGCCTTGCTCGACAATCAATGCACCGACCATCGGATTGGGGTGCGTCTGCCCCCATGCACGCCCCGCCAGTTCTAGCGCTCGGGACATGTACGCGGCATGCGACTGATCAGTCTCGCTCATGCGCGCACGAAAGGATTACTGCGTTTCTCTTGGCCGACTGACGTAACGGAGCCGTGCCCGGGGTAAATGGTGGTCTCCTCAGGCAAGGTATAGACCTGAGTTTTGATCGAATTTTCCAACACTGATAAATCCCCGCCCGGCAAATCATAGCGTCCGACACTGCCGGCAAAAATCACATCGCCGACAATCGCGGCCCTNNATCTCCAAAAGGTTACCCAGTAACTCGAGGCAATCCCCGCCCTTGATCCAGTGATTAATCGGTACCGGCTGGAGGTCGAGGCCCGGAATCGCATAACTTGCCATGCGCGACGGCGCCTCAAACATCTGCACATCGTCTGCATGCCCATAGGTCGGTACCCCCGCTTGCGCGAATTTATAGCCGTCCAGAATATGATCCCAGTGGCCATGCGTTAGAATCAACGCGACGATTTGACAACCATGCTTCTCAGCCAGCTGCGTCGCCCATTTGTAAGCGTCCAGCGGCGCATCGATGATCACGCACTCCTTGCGCTCGGGCGCGATGAGAGCGATGGCATTGGTTCCAATTGGTGGCAGTTCTTGAAATTCGATAATCATGAGCGCTACACAATGCTGCGGCAACGCGTGGGATCAACCCTGAACACGGCGCATCTCAACGGTCACATCGCAGTCTTCCACCAGTCGTGCGCCACAATGGGCACAAAACCATTGCAGCTCTTTGCTTGAGCTCCCAGACCACAAAAACGATGTTAAATCAGCCTAAAGATTGCCATTGTACCGAGACAAGAGTAGTCTATTTTGTTAAAGGTATGCGCTTTATCATCAACCGATTTCCGATCTCATTTCGCGGCCCGCTGCCGATCGCGGTGTTCTTGGTACTTTGCGTTGCCATCAGCGGCTTATATGCGGATGACGGCAATTATAAGGTGAGCACCAGCCCATTCGTCACCGAAGGTTATGCCCAACTGGAAGCTGGTCAGCAAGCAAAGGCACTCGAGGCATTTAGCAAAGCGATCAGCGCCAATAGCGACGATCTTTCCGCCCGACTCGGCCAAGCGATCATTTATACAGAGCAGCAACGCCACGCGGACGCCTTTGCCACCTACGATTTAATCATTCAACGTTTTCCGCGACATGCCTTTGCCTGGAATGGGCGCGGCCTCGCGGCCTTCAACCAAGAGGATTTCGACGAAGCACTCAGCTCCTTTCAAATGGCCATCGCCGATCAACCGGTAAATGGTTTTTTCTATGAATCTCTGGCCTGGACGCGGCTGTGCCGCGGTGAATTTGTCGAGGCGGCCAAATCGGCCAAGACCGCGGTGATCATGTATGACCGCGCAGGTGAGGCTTCGCCCTACCCTCTGCTGATTGCCTATTTCGCCTACCATGAATCCGGCGATGCTGCCAACGCACTGCTCACGCTCAAATACGCGAATAAAAATAAACCGGTCAATCAATGGCCCGCCCCCGTGATCGATTACTTGAGCGAGAAGATCAGTGAGTCTGACCTAATCAGTTGTGTCACTAGTAGCGCCGAAGAAACCGAAGCGCACACCTACATTGGTTTGTATCTAAAGCTATTGGGAGAGCTCGAGGAGGCCAATAAACACCTGCAGTGGGTCAGCCGCCACGGCAACCCTAATGTGTTCGAATATACACTGGCCCGCGCTCTAAACTTGCAAAATAGCGTTGCCGCAGTCACCCGCTAAGCCTCTCGCACAAAGAGCTGTGATCGCCACACCCTTGATGCACTTCGGTGCTGCCATCGCGCTGCTGCTATCGCTTCACCTCACAGTCGTCGCACTCAACGCTGACGACTTGGAAAAAGTCCGCACATGGACCAGTATTGAGGGAGCGACCTTGCGTGCTAACCTACTTCGCATAGATGCCAAAGCCAAAACGGCACGCATGCGACGCGACGACGGCCGCATCTTTACCATCGCATGGAATCGGCTCTCGGACGCAGACCAAGCGCGGCTCCAATCCAGCATTCAACCACAGCCTCAACCACAACCAGAGCCCCGCTCCACTCGAGCCCTTCAAACGACCACTGCCAATCAGCCACTGCCAAAGAAGTTCAAACTTCGTAAAGTGCCGATGATTCAGCAAAAAAGTAATTTCTGCGTCCCGGCCTCGGCGGCAATGATTGCCGGCTACCACAACATCAAAACTGACCAGGATGAAGTCGCCCAGCTGTCCTCCAAAGCCTCAATCTCGAACCAAGGCACTTACCCAAGCGATATGTTGCTCGCCATGCAAAAACTCGGATTTGAAGGCCGGTCTCTGCTCTGGCGTGATACAGCCGACTTCGAGAAAACCGCTCTGCCCGCGATTCGTCGAGCCTTGGTCGACACCGGCCCAGTCTATATCTCTTTTCGCCCCGGCGTGTTCGGTGACATGGGCCATGGCTGCGTGATAATTGGCTATAATGATGGCAATCAAGAAATGGTTTTTCACAACCCCTGGGGCAACGTGTTCGAAAAAGAATACGCCGATGTAGCCATTCAAGGTCGCGGGGTCGTCTTTATTAAGCCACCCAAACCAGCTCCCAGCGCCTCGAACAGTTTCATCGAAATGATCCAGCAGCACGTCCCGCATTTCAACGGAGACATGATTCAATTAAGCCACCAGCTCAAACAAGCTGAACAGCCCTTTCAGCTTGTCTGGTGCAGTCGTCGCGACTCCCGCGACGACAAGCACTTCGCAGTCAATACAGCGCGCCGCGATGGTCGGAAAATCCTCGAACTCGCCTTCGAGCGCAACCCAGCGGTGCTGATTCCTGCAAGTCCCAACGGACAGACGGAACACTACCTGTTTGTCACTCGCCCACCGCAAGGCGGCGCCAGTTTTATGGTACGCGAGATCACGAAAACCGGTTGGAGTCGCCCCGAATTGAAGACGCTCGGCAGTCTCACGCGTGCGTGGGCCACCGAATTGATCGTTCCCGGATATAGTGTGCGACAGTGGGAACTGCCGATGATCGAACTCTGCGAATAAGCCTTAACGTTTGCCGGGCATAAAGCGACGCGCCATCCGTGCGAGGGCATCGAGTTCTTCAAACTTGAGTAGATACAACAGCCCAAAGTACAGAGCCGCTCCACTGGGCACGAAGCCAGCAACGATCACTACGGCGCGCATTTTCTCGGCCAGATCGAAGCTGAGCACCAACGCATGGCCGATCCAGCAAAAGAGCCCCATCGCCAGGCCTGCGCATAAGATCTTAGCAAACGCCGCACGCAGCCGTGTAAAACCGACATCTGGGCGGTGTTTCGACAGCGCTCGCCACAAGCAGACCGATTGGACAATCGCTGCGAGCACATTGGATGCAGCCAGTCCACGCGCGCCGAAGAACTGCATCAAAAGGAGTCCACTAATTAAATTCACCACTAGGCACAGCCCCGCGACACGCACCGGCGTCTTCATATCTTTGCTGGCGTGCAGTCCACGCGTGGCGAAAGTGGCCGCGGAATAAAACGGCAGACCGAGTCCATAAATTCCAATCAGCGGAATTGTCTGGGCGACGTTCTGTGCGTTAAACGCCCCCCAACGAAACAAGAGCTCCAGAATAGGCGCACCCAACACCAACAGCCCCACACCCGCCGGCAATGAGATACCGACCACCAAACGCATGCCTTGAGTCAACTCCCGCGCAAACCCTTCGTCGTCTTTATCTGACACCGCGCGGGCCAGTAATGGAAAGACGACCGTCGCCACTGCGACCGTAAAAATACCAAGCGGCAGTTCCATCAACCGGCTGGCCAGATAAAGCACGGAAACCGCCGATTCATCGAGCGAATAGGCCAGCAAACGAGACACCAAAATATTAACCTGTAGGATCGCCGCCCCCATCAGGCCGGGTAGGAACAGCCGCCACAATTCGCTCATCTCAGCGGACGCACGTTTCTCAACCCGCGGACGCCAGCCCTGCCGGCTAAGATCCCACGCCGGCAGCGCCAATTGCAAGACCCCGCCAAACAACACACCGCCGCAGAGCCAATACACGATCCGAGCCTGTTCGTCGCTCAACCACATTCCCGCGGCCAACGCAGCAATCATCGCCAGATTGAGAAAAATCGGCGTGCAGGCGGCTACCGCGAAGCGGCCGAGCAGATTCAAGCCGGCGGTCACAATCGCCGCCAAGCAAATGAAGATCATATATGGCAGCAACACCATCGCCAACTCAGCTCCAAGCGCCCAGCGATCGGCAAGCAGCCCACAGCCCGCCAGCGAGGCGAACAGCACCGCCCCCACGGCCACCAACAGCAGCAGTGCCGCCAACAAGCGCAGCAGCACTTGATTAAAAAAAACAAACGCAGCAGAGCGCCCCCTGAGCTGTAGCACATCGGAAAACACCGGCACCAGCGCCGAAGTCAACGCCCCCTCGCCGAGCAAACGGCGAAACAAATTCGGCAAGGTAAATGCCAGAATGAAGGCATCATTCCAAGCACTCGCCCCCAATGCCGCAAAAATCAAAATGTCCCGCGCCAATCCAAGCACGCGCGAGCCGACAGTAGAAAGACTGACAACGACGAGATTCTTGAGGTTTTTAAGCATGAGTGGGTGCCGAGTGCGTGCTTT
>DOCS01000217.1:3065-5965 GCA_003503355.1 Opitutia bacterium | reverse complement strand
CCAAGTCAGTGACAGTCGAGTAAATACGGATCAAACGATGGCGCAGATATACTTAACCGTTTTGAGTGTCCGCCGACAGCAAGAGCCGGCATACTAGAACTGCCCCCCGAAAACCAAATCGGCCGTCCATATATAGGGACGGCCGACTTTCCTTGGTGGAGCATAGGAGAGTCGAACTCCTGACCTCTTGCATGCCATGCAAGCGCTCTACCAACTGAGCTAATGCCCCTAAGGAAAGAGTTGAAAAATGAGAACGCGCAAAGATTCGTCAACAAAAAAGTCGACCTGCATGCGAAACATACAACACCCCCAAACACAGCCCGCCCAGCGGCGACATCAACAGCAACCTGCCCTCAATCTCCAATTGAACAGGTGAGCATGTCGCTACCCCGCATCTGGCAATGGCCGAACCTGCTGGCAATCGACGCCGCACTTATCGCCCTGGCATGGCAGGAGACTCTAGCCAGCCGCGCTGAATTTGACCTTAGCCCAGCAGCGCGACTGGTGCTCGCGTTGTCAGTGTGGCTCAGCTACATGGCAGATCGCTTATTCGATGTCGCCAACCGCCCAGCAACGCAATTGCGCTCTATACGCCACCGCTTTGCCAAAAAACATGCCAGAAAACTGTGGGCCATTTGGGTAGTGACTTTGACCACAAACCTAATACTAGCGTTCGGCCACCTAGAGACAATACAACTGCGAAATGGAAGCGTACTCCTAGCACTCTGCCTACTGTACACAGCGCTCAACCAGTCATACTCACGCAACTTCTTCCCTAAAGAAATTTGCGTCGCGATCATCTTCGCAGGTGGAGCCATCGTATTCCTACCGCCCCCCTTCCCATGGCTCGCAACAGGAACACTCGCACTGCTCTGCCTCACGAACTGCCTAATGATCGGCTCCAAAGAGCGAGCAATCGATGCTGCAATGCAAGTGCGATCAATGGCCCAATGGCCATCTAAGCTGATCCTACTGTCGTGGCTGGCAACCGGACTGCCACTCTTCCTACTAGACGCACAACTCACATTAGCACTCAGCTTATCCCTCGGGGCATTGCTCATCATACAAACCCGACAAGCACCACTTAAAGTGGAAAGCTTCCGCATATTAACCGACACAGCCCTACTGATCGGCCCAGCAGGGGCATGGATATGGCAAATCTAACTCAATTACAACACAACACAAAGACCACGCTCACCAAGCCCAAGATGCCACTAAAAGGCTGGAGCCAAAACAACACGAAAACCGATCGCATTACTTTTCGTGTCCGCCCGAATCTCATCCCGGGCAGCACAACGCACTCGAGTTGCGAGATCCTCCCAACTGCCACCACGAACAGCTATTCGACGCCCTTCTCCCCGCGGATGTGGATCAAGCAATGAACCACCTGCAAGTCGTCCATTATAGAAGTCCGCGGTCCACTCGGCGACATTTCCATGTATATCATATAACCTGAATGCGTTTGGCTCATAGGAACCAACCGGCAACGGCCCATAATGGTCAGGACCGCGCGAGCCTGCTACCCTTGCATCGACAGGGTAAACACCACGAAAGTTACCCTTGAAGGCATCCGCGTAATCCCCGAAAGCAAACGGCGAGGTCGTCTCAGCACGGGCCGCATATTCCCACTCAGCCTCAGTCGGCAAGCGATAAACATAGCCATCAGGCAATCGACCTGCGCCTCTCTCTAAATCATTTAGCACTTCACAGTAACCCTGCGCGTCCTCCCACGTAACGCTCTCCACCGGTAGCGCGTCTCCCAAGATTTCCGACGGGCGTTGAGCCATAATGCGATAATACTGCGCTTGCGTCACCTCATGAGCTCCAATCCAAAACCCACGGCTAAAACTTACAGCCGTCTGCGGACCTTCGTTAGGCAGGCGCCTTGGCTCTGACATCGGGCTCCCCATCTGGTATCCACCCGCGCCAACCCAAGCCAATTGAAGCCCCTGATAGGGCACCGTCCACTCCTGCTCTTGCACGGGACCGGGAATCGGAACCGGATGAACCTCCCAAACTAGACGCTCATTTGGATTCACCTCAAAACGACGCAGCATAGTCAAATGGTCCTGAATTCGCAACTCAAACTCGACCAATCGATTTGCCGGAACGAGAACGAAGCCATCCACCTGCTTCACATCCTGACGATTCAATCGAACCTTTGGCGTCAATCCTTCCGGAACAATCACCTCAATCCGCCCGGGCAAGGCAGTCATCTTATAATTTAGCACCTGCTCAACCCGATTCGCCACATGTACAACTTTCCCTTTCGATTCATACAGCGGGTGCAACAAACGCACAGAATGCTCGCCCTCCTTGACTGTTTTCAATTCGCTCGCCCCAAATGGCAGTCGCACCCCGTCGAGCTCCACCTCCAATTGATCCATTAAAACAGCGCTCTCGCTTGCATCAACTTGATCAAAAGCAACGTTAAAGCTTAGCTCGCCGGAAAGACGCGACAACTCACCGAAATCAACCAGACGTGCATCACCTGCCTCTACTCGCAAGCGGCGGCCCATCGAACGATAGCCGTTCAGATGCACCGCGACGATGTAATCACCAATCGCCTCAGAAAGCTCAAAGGTCACGGGTGACTGGCCCACATCGAGCTCATCAAGCATAACACGCGCTCCGGCAGGGCGCGTATGCACCGTCACACTAGACGGTAGTGCCTGCAGCGGCACCTCCAACTGAGTGACCTCCTTAGAAGTGACCTGTTGATTTTTCAGTGCAACAGCGACGTAGCCCTGCTTTCGCACGACAATCTGGTAAGTCCCGGCAACCAGACCTTTTTCCAAATGAAAGAAGCCTGCATCATTCGTCACGCCAAGCTCAGCTTCAACATTCTGCTGATCAACCACAAACACCGCAGCCCCAGGCGCGGACTTAACCTCAAGCTG
>DOCS01000217.1:0-3032 GCA_003503355.1 Opitutia bacterium | reverse complement strand
GGAACGACCTGCTCAATACAATTCGGAGCGGCAATACGCAGCGCATATTCCCCAGAACGGACAGACAAAGCAAGCCGCCCCCGAGTAGCGATAAAGCTGGCTTGATGCCCCCTAAAACTAACCTTCGTCGCAAGTGGCTTCAAATTAAGCTGCAAATTGGGCTGCTGCCCATCCTCCACGACCATCGCCACCTTTTTAGTATATTCGGGCGCCGCCATATAAGTAACGCGCAAAAACGAAGCAGCCAGCGCCGTCAGTGTCAGCCCCACGAGGCCGATCGCCAATAAACGGTAGATACGAGTAGCAAATTCGCCTCGTTCTAAAATGCACTGCGGTATAGGAATCCGGTCGATTTGCCGCTGAATAAAGCTCGCCCGCACCGACTCCGGCTCTTGCTGCATTTGCTTAAGTTGCATCAAGGCAATTTTGCAGGACTGACAACGATGCTCTCGATCCCGCTCGAGCATCTTGCCGAGCAACTCCTCCCACGCACCTGAAAATCCGCCAGCCAAGAGCGCAGGCCTCCAGTCATCGGAAACACTGGCTTTTTTGCCAGTTAACAACCAAAAACCGATACACCCAGCAGCATGCACATCGACCCGAAAATCTTCGGACACTCCACCGCGATATTCCGGGCTCATGACATCAAAAGAATTCAAGCGACCGGGAATCTCACTAGAAGCCAACGGAGACACGGATGAAGAAACGATCGATTCAAATATCTCGACCCCCAAGGTTGCCTTGATCCCCAAACCCAGAACTTGCAGCGAGCCATCATCCTGCACAAACACCTGGTCAGTATCAAGATCCCGATGATCCACCCCCTGAGCGTGCGCATACCCCAACACTCCCAGCAGCAAAGCGAGGATCCGAGTCGCATCCTCTTGCCCAATCCCCCGTTCTCCGGGCTTTCCATGGGCACTGATATATTGACTTAGACTTTGCCCTTTGACCGGATCGAGTAAGATGCAACACTGGCCCTCAATCTCCAAACAATCCCGAATCTTCGGAATCCCATGATGATCCACACCTTGGAGCGCCTGCTGCAAGCTCTTCATGCGCCCTAGGCATTTCGGATCGCTTGCCGCGCGGCGATGAAAAATACAGACCGTTACATCATGCAGATCACGTGCGTGCTGCATATGGTAATGATTGGCGATCAAGCCGGAACTAAGACACTTAACCACCCGAAAATTGCCGAAGCTTTTACCTGGCTGGAGAATCCGATCGTTCGGGCGCTCTGGGGTTGAACCATTCTGCTGATTCGAGCCAGACTGCATTGCTTCCTTATCCATCCAAAACAATCAATCCTTTGCGAAAAAATTCTGAACTGACAGCACAATGGCCTCCACTGCAGCAAGCTTACCTTGACCCTCATAGCCACAAGCCAACATTCCACAATCCGGCTCAATGAAATGATACCCTCGATCGCGAAGGACTTCGACATTCGCCTGAGTTGCCGGGTGTGCCAGCATTTTCCCATTCATCGCAGGCGCAAGCATCACTGGCGCGGGCGTGGCCAAATGAATCGAGGACAACAAATCAGGCGCAAGCCCCTGAGCAAATAAGCCCAAACAATGCGCCGTAGCCGGTGCCACTAGGAATAGATCTGCTTGATCCGCCAATTCGATATGCCCAGGCTGCCAGCCTTCTCCCTCCTTCCACAGATCCGACGCCACTGGGTTACGCGACAACACCTGCAAGGTAAGCGGCGTTATAAACCGACACGCCCCTGCAGTCATAACGGGAAAGACATTCGCCCCGGCTTCCGTCAAGCGGCTGGTAATGTCCGCGGCTTTGTAAGCAGCAATCGACCCTGTGACGCCTAGCACAATCGTACGCCCCTTTAAATTTAAACTCATCTCTGCCACAATGGTTCAAATGTGAGATAATTCCTCAAAACAAACAAGACTCAAGACACATCAATGGAGTACTAAAAGCTCACATCGCTCCAGCAAGCACGCGCTTGACAGGCATAGAAAGCAATAGATGCTCACTTGCGGTGCTCGTTTTTTGTTCGTACACACACAAAAAACGGTATGGCTGACAACCACTTCTTTCCAACGGAAACAGAAGTTTAAGGTCGAAGCTATACAAGCTCGCCCAACAACCACCAAGCGAACCCGACCCTTCGCAACAAACGACTCACGCGCCGCCCCACACAAAGCCTTTACCGCCAAACTAGCACTTCAGCAGCCCAAACATCCCTTGAACATGACCATGCAAAAAGGCACCATCACGAAGTACAAATCCTTTCAGCAAATCGATTTACCCGACCGCACTTGGCCAGATAACACACTTCAAGCAGCACCGATCTGGACCAGCGTCGACCTCCGCGACGGCAATCAAGCACTCGCCATCCCGATGAACGTCGATGAAAAAATCGAGTTCTTCGAGTTACTCGTCGCCACTGGCTTCAAAGAAATCGAAGTCGGCTTCCCCTCTGCCAGCGACACTGAATTTCGCTTCATACGCCGCTTGGTCGAAGAAAACCGAATCCCCGAAGACGTGACCGTTCAAGTTCTGGTACAAGCCCGTGAACATTTGATCCGCCGCACCTTCGAAAGCTTGGCAGGCGCATCTAACGCAATCGTCCATTTATACAACTCGACCTCCCCTTTGCAGCGGCGCGTCACCTTTAACAAGAGTAAGGACGAAATCAAAGCGATCGCCGTCGAGGGTGCTCTTCTGGTCAAAAGCCTCGTCCCGACCATCCCCGACACCAACGTCCGCCTGCAATACTCGCCTGAAAGCTTCTCAGACACGGAGGTGGAGTATGCCTTGGAAATTTGCGAAGCGGTCATGGATGCTTGGCAACCCACAGAGACCAACAAGATCATCTTGAACCTGCCTGCCACCGTCGAAGTCGCCACGCCCAACGTGCATGCCGACCAAATCGAGTGGTTCTGCCGCAACTTAAAGGAGCGCAACAAGGCAATCATCAGTTTGCACACCCACAACGACCGTGGCACAGGCGTCGCAGCCACTGAATTGGGTCTGATGGCTGGAGCAGAACGGGTCGAAGGGACACT
>DOCS01000248.1 GCA_003503355.1 Opitutia bacterium | reverse complement strand
GTCGTTGCGACCGGTAAGCAGCTTGTGCACGTAGCCTTGGTGAGAGACGTCGAAGACGAAGCGGTCCGTGGGGGTATTGAAGACGCGGTGCAGTCCGACGGTCAGCTCAACGACGCCGAGATTGGGGCCGATGTGACCGCCATTCTGAGAGGTCGTCGAGATGATTCGCTCACGAATCTCTGCCGCCAACTGGGGCAGTTGCTCCTCGGTTAGTTTTTTGACGTCGTCGGGGGATTGAATCCGCTCTAATAGGGACATGCGCTTTAAATTCGGTGGTTGTATCGACGCTGGGCGTGCTGTGCGAGGGCTATGCCTCTGTTGGGTCGTCTTCGAAGCGCTCGACTGCTCCGGTCTTGAGGTTGAGCTTTTCGATCTTCAACTCGGCTTCTTGCAGTTTGGCTTGGCAGACTTTCAACAGCGTAGACCCTTCTTCAAATTTCGCGACCAAGTCAGCCAGCGGCGTGTCGCCACTTTCCATAGATTCAATGATGGATTCGAGCCGCCCTAGGGCGGCTTCAAAGGAAATGGTTTCGGTTTTCTTAGTCATCTTTAATGAGAGAGGCGAGACGTTTACTACGTCTGTAAGGGCTCGTCGAGCAAAGACCGAGCAAAAGACTGTGTCGCCTAAGGCGGGGCTGATTTGGCTCTCGTTAGCTTGGTGGTCAGTACTGAATTGAGGGAGCGACGCGCCAGTGTGGCTCTGACCGATTAGCTGCTTTCGCCGATGGAGTTTTCCGTTCCGAAGGCGTTCCGAATGACATCGAGATCAATATTCTCGGTGACCAGGTTCTTGATTATTGGAATTTTATCCGTGTCGCTGGGCTGTGTTTTGACCGTCATCTTGTTGATTTTCGAGGCGACCGCGTAGCTATCGTTTTTGCAAATAATCACTGGTATTCTGGTCTTGTAGATCATCTCCATCAAGCGTGGATGAGGCAGGACATTGCGAGTTAGTATGATGCCGGAAACCACCTTTTCGCCGGCGATTCCCTCTGCGGCGATCGCTCCGAGCAGGATGTCTTCGCGATCACCGGGAGTGATGATCAAAGTGCCCCGTTGCAGCAGATCGACGAGCCCCTTGGCTGCCATCGCACCGATGATGACTTGCTCAACGCGCTCGGTGGCTCCATATAGCCGACCGTTAAGCCAGCGTCCGTTCACTTCTGCGACCACTTGGCTGAGCTTCGGAATCGTCAATTTTTTTTCGACAGGGATACAGCCGAGCAGCGGAATGCCCATGCGCCTCAGGGCGATGCGATTGTATTTTTCAATGGTCTCGAGCTTCTCAGGCTTGACCTTGTTGATAATGGCACCGATGACCTCGACGCCAGCTTGAGCAAACAAGGCTTGGTTGAGGGCAATTTCGTCGATCGGTCGACCGATGCCACCGCTGGCGACAATGATGACCTTGGCCTTTAAGCGCTTGGCAACATCTGCGTTGGATAGGTTAAAGACCGAACCGACACCGGCATGGCCGGTACCTTCGACGATGATATAATCTTTCTCAAATGCCGCACGGTCGAATGCGCGGCACATTTTGTCGATGATCACCGCGTGATTCTCTTCCGGATCATCCAGAAAGTCTCGCGTAAAAGTGGAATGAATGGCAATCGGACTCATCGCTTCGATCGGCACTTCAACATCGAAAATCCGATCGAGCAGTACGGAGTCTTCGTCGACTTTGTGTCCCCCTACTTCTACAAAGCGCTGCCCAACCGGCTTGATGAATCCGACCTTCGGGGTTAGGTTGCGTAGCGCGGCAAACAGGGCGAGACTGGTAGTCGTCTTGCCGTCATTCATCCGCGTCGCGGCAATAAAGATCCGCTTTGTCGTCTTATTTTTAGGGGTTGTCAGTAACTCTGAGTTATCTGTCCCTGGGAGCGTCGATCGATCAGTTTGCATAGCGTTTGGCAGGCAGCGGGATTAATCGATTTTGGTGACGTCTTCGTTCAATTCGTCGCTATCGGTGGGGTAGAGCAGACGGTGGTCAATCGCCTGTGAGGCGACCATTACGGCGGTGCCGAAAATGTCGCTGGCTGTGGCGCCACGGCTAATTTCAGCGGCTGGTTTCGTAAGACCGGTTAGGATCGGCCCATAGCTGCGTGCGTGCGTCAGTATGTGCACCAGCTTGGATGCGATATTGGCGGCGTGTAGGTCGGGGAAAATTAGCACGTTGGCACGTCCGGCCACAGTGCCTTCGATATTTTTACTGGCGGCCACAATCGGATCGAGCGCGGCGTCGACTTGCAGTTCACCGTCGATTTCCATTGGAATACCGAGCTCTTTGGCTTTTTGGCGAGCCAGTTCGGTAGCGGCTTTCATCTTGGCCACGGTTGGATTTTTGCTCGATTGACTCTTACTCGAATAGCTGAGTAAGGCGACCCTCGGCTTGGAGTTGGTCAGGTGGTAGCTGAGTGCCGCAGTGGTGATGGCGATGTCACAGAGCTGTTCGCTGGTCGGGTCGGGGATCACGGCGCAGTCGGCGAGGAACAGCTCGCGGTCCTTGCCTGTTTCCGGGTCTTCGAGGTCGAAAATGTTGAGCGACGAGATATTAGAGACATTTGCATGCCGCGGAATGATCTGTAGCAGCGGCCGCAGGGCACTGGAGGCGTTGCTGGTCGCACCGGAAACAATCGCATCGGCTTGTCCGCTGGCAAGCATCAGCGTAGCGAAATAGTTGGTGTTACTCAAGTAGTCTGCGGCCTCTTTGTCGTTCATGTTTTTGAAACGACGGAGCCCCTGGAATTTGGTGACGAAGCCATCCCATTCACTACTGCGGCGCGGCTCAATGATACGGATGTGCTCCAAGCTGATGTTGAGCTGCTCGGCATTTGACTTAATTTTAGCGCGATCTCCGAGCAAGATAGGGATACCGAGACCACGGGTCGCAAACTTACGAGCAGCTTGCAGGATACGAGGGTCCGTGCCTTCGGGGAAGACCACACGTTTCGGGTGACGTTTGAGGCGTTCGGCGAGTTTGGCGATGAGTGGCATGGTGGCGATCTGTAGAGTGATGGTAAAATTTGTGCGGATGCGAAGCGAACCACATACAATAAGAAAGTTAAAAAAGCATTGTGGTAGAGCATGAAATATACAATTGCCAAAGTTTTTTCTGGCATAGTTTCTTATGACTTGCCGGTAAAGCACGCACTCGGCACCCACTC
>DOCS01000054.1:9285-10703 GCA_003503355.1 Opitutia bacterium | reverse complement strand
GGACAAGAGTGTCCACCCTCCTGTAACCCTGTAACGAAAAAGAGCCCCCTGTTACCAGGAGGCTCTTGAATGTAAATCTTATGGCTGGACTACATTTCCAGCTGCGGGCGATCTGCCTTTGGCCAGTCAATGTGATAGAACTGACCGCGCGGCGCATCCGTGCGCTCGTAAGTGTGTGCCCCAAAGAAATCGCGCTGTGCTTGCAGCAGGTTCTGTGGCAGGCGAGCGGTGCGGTAGCCGTCGTAGTAAGACAATGCGGAGCTGAAGGTCGGGATCGACACACCATGTTCCGCGGCGAGTGCTACGACTTTACGCCAGCTCTTTTGCGCTGTGTTGATCGCGCCGGTGAAGTAGGGGTCGAGCAGCAAGTTGGCTAGTTCCGGATCGCGGGCGAAGGCTTCGGTGATTTTCTGCAGGAAGGCTGCGCGGATGATGCAACCGCCGCGGAAAATCTGTGCGATTTCGCCGAAGTTGAGTTCCCAGTTATATTCTTTCTGTGCTTCGCGCATCAGTTGGAATCCCTGAGCGTAAGAGCAGATCTTTGACGCATACAGCGCTTCACGAATGGCTTCGACCATCTCGGCCTTGTCGCCGCTGAACGCGACTGCTTCGGGACCGCTGAGGATCTTGGAAGCCGCGACACGCTCGTCTTTGACTGCCGAGAGGCAACGTGCAAACACCGCTTCAGAAACGGTGGGAGCCGGGGTGCCCATGTCGAGTGCGTTCACTGAGGTCCACTTGCCGGTACCCTTTTGACCAGCGGTATCGAGCACGATGTCGACGAATGGCTTGCCAGTGATCGGATCGGTTTGCTTTAGAATGTCAGCGGTGATTTCGATCAGGAACGAATCGAGGTCGCCTTGGTTCCACTCCGCGAAGATGTCACCCATCTCAGCTGGGTTGAGGCCGAGCACGTTCTGCATCAGGTCATAAGCTTCGCAGATCATCTGCATATCGCCGTACTCGATGCCATTGTGCACCATTTTCACGTAGTGACCCGCGCCGTCGGGGCCGATGTACGCGGTGCAGCTGAAACCACCTTCAACTGGTTTGCCCGCTTCGGCGCCCTCGAGTGGCTTGCCGGTGTCGGGATCGACCTTAGCAGCGATTGCTTTCCAAATTGGTTCGAGGTGTGACCACGCTTCCTTCGAACCACCTGGCATCAGTGAGGGGCCGAAACGCGCGCCTTCTTCACCGCCGGAAACACCCGAACCGATGAAGCGTAGGCCCAGTGCTGTGAGTTCTTTTTCGCGGCGAATAGTGTCATCCCACTTGGCATTGCCACCATCGATGATGATGTCGCCTTCGTCCATTAAAGGGACGAGGCTTTCGATCACCTTGTCGGTAGCCCAGCCTGCCTGAACGAGAATAATGACCTTGCGGGGGCGCTTGAGGGATGCCACGAAGCCTTCGAGTGT
>DOCS01000054.1:0-9197 GCA_003503355.1 Opitutia bacterium | reverse complement strand
AGGGCCAAGTTTTGGCCCATGACTGCGAGGCCAATCAGGCCAATTTCGGATTCTGCTTCGGACATAAGTGTGTCGGGGTTAAAAAAGATAGGAATATGACTGAGAGTCCTTCACCTAGGCAAGCGTTGGAAATCCCTCCGTATACTAGCTATGTAAGTGATGCGACGAATTGTAAACGAACAGTTTATTAAAATCCGAACAAAGCCTGAAATTGTATCATCTAAAAAAGATACATAGAAAATTCTTACAATCGCACTCAATGCACTTTGTCGTTAGAATAGAATTCTTATATGTTTACGTGTGTGTGATGGCCACGGGTAGAATCGGCTTTTGAGGCACTGTCCTCTTGAAATCAGATAAGTTGCTGCGTGATAGGGTGATTTCTAGGTCTTTGCGGTCCTGTTAGGCACTAGTCTTTAATAGGTAGCAGTCGTAGAGAGCGGGTTTATCCCGCGATTGAATGGTAGATGTCTCAGCTTCAGCAAATGCAGCCAGAGCTTTGCGGCTTTGCGCCTTTGTTATAGCCTGTGCGCGGTGCTTTGGCGGAAGTTCCAGCTATGGACACGGGCATGGTTCTCACTTATCCGGCAGACGGGAATCAAGTTACGAAGCCGCCAAGCCTCAGAACTTTACAGCTGGGTGTGAACCATTGATTAGTGCGGAATCGGGCAGGGCTGGATGGGTGCACTGCTTCCTGGGATGAACCCAGTCGCTACGTTATTCGGGTTAACTTTGCCTGCTCCAAGCTTATCGCCATGCGAATCATTTGAGGGTGCAATTCGCCTTTAACCACTGCGCCAGTGCTTCGTCATCTAAACGGCAGTCGGCGAGCGCCAAGATTTGTAGTGCTGCTACTTCTTCGGTGGCTTCAAATTGATAGCCATTACTTTCTAAAAAGAGCACGGCAGTGACGAACCCGCTGCGCTTATTACCGTCAAGGAAAGGATGGCTTTTAACGATTCCCGAGCAGTAGATGGCTGCGATTTCGAAGAGACTGGGAGGGGGATCTCCGTAAGTGAGGTGCTGCAATGGGCGGTCCAACGATGTTTCGAATGCCTTTTCATCGCGCATACCATCTGCTCCGCCAAAACGGGCAATCAGCATAGAATGCAGGGCTAGGCATTCCTCCTTCGATACCCAGTTCAGTTCACTCATTTCGCGAGTTCCCGTAGCGTGTTGCGATAACGCTGCATGACATCTTCAACGATCTGCATTTTCTTCTCAAACCCCGGACTCTCAGGATTCATATTGAGGGTATTGTTCGGAGCTTCTGTCAAATACACGGTCGCTCCTTCTTCAACTTTAAGGGCCAGTAGGGCTTCCTTTGGCAGTACTACCCCGTAGGAATTGCCGATTTTGCGGATTTTGGTTTTGATGGGCATTGTTATAACATATGTTATAATTTAATTAATGTCAAGGACCTGAGGGGGCCACCTACTCAGCAATTTCATCTGATTGAGCTATGATTGGATAAAGCGCCTTTCTCGGTCCTAATATTTAATAGTCAGCAGTCGTAGCGAGCGGGTTTATCCCGCGATTGAATGGTAGATGTCTCAGCTTCAGCAAATGCAGCCAGAGCTTTGCGGCTTTGAGCCTTTGTTATAGCCTATGCGCGGTGCTTTGGCGGAAGTTCCAGCTATGGACACGGGCATGGTTCTCACTTATCCGGCAGACGGGAATCAAGTTACGAAGCCGCCAAGCCTCAGAACCTCAATTTTGTCGGTTGAATATGGCTCCGCGATTGGTGGACTTGGACAGGATCGGCGCAGGGCATTGCTTGACGGGATGAACGCAGTTGCTACGTAGCTTGGCGATTTTGAAGGGCTTGCCGTTGAAATTTTACTGACACCGTGTGGTGGCATTTTGTAGCATAACACCCGAATACAAGATTACTTACCCTCACTCAGTGCCCCCTTTTTTGAATTGATGAAAAAAACGCTCTCTCTGATCAGTCTTTTAATTGCACAGCAAACCGCTCAAGCAACGGTTTTTTTTACGAATAACTTTGACGCCTACCTGGATGGAACCAGCAGCATCACTGATATGCTGTTTGACCCTACCAGATATGAGGTGGCTACAGAGACTGCATATGGCACGGATAAAGTGCTCCAAACCAGCGACACTCAGAATAATGTCGGCGGTGTATTTGCGTCGACCAGCCTAGCGACCGGCAACTACATTGCCATGCATGTGAATTATCGTTGGACCGCAGTGCCAACCATTGATGCACAGGGGAATTTTATTCGCATGGGGTTATACAATGATGGTGGTACCACCGCCAGCAGTCACTCGGATGCTAATTTCGATGATGAGCGCGGCTATCTTGCGGATGCGACCTATTATGCCTCGCAATTCGGTTACGCAGTGCGTGAGGAAGATTCGATTGATACGGCGTTTAATGAGATCTTACTCGATACGCTTTCAGCAACCGATATGGTTCAGCTGGGAGTAGATACGCCGAAAAGTGCCGACAATGGCACTGATTTTGACATTTTCAGCCTACGTATTGGCAACACCGGCAGTGGCATGCAGCTCGATGTCTTTTTCGAAGATCCGGATTTTTCAGGCGCGCCCGTCTTATCAGTGACCGATGCGTCGGATACGGTCAGTACCTTTGATTCCTTTTATGTCAGAGCCGCTGGTGATTTTGGCAGTGCCGATTTCCAAATCGAGAAAATCACGGTGGAGACCGGCGCAATTCCCGAGGCGCGGGCTTATGGAGTCATTGTCGGGTTGTGTGCGCTGGGTGCAATTAGTCGCAGACGTGCAAGGCGCGAATCCTAGATTTTTGTTGCAGTTTTAGGCAGCAGTCGCCGTGTGTCGCAAACAGCTTTAGCAAGCACGTTAGAGCTTTGCGGCTTCACGCTTTTGTTATAGCCTGCGCGCGGTGCTTTGGCGGAATTTCCAGCCATGGGTGCGGGCATGGTTCTCCCTCATCCTGCAGACGGAATTCATGTCACGAAGCCGCCAAGGTTCAGAATCTTTACAGCTGGGTGTGAACTATTGATTAGTGCGGAATTGGGCAGGGCTAACTGGAGGCACTGCTTCCTGGGATTAACCCAGTCGCTACGTTGATTCGCTTTAAATTTGCCTGCTGCAAGCTTACCGGTACGCGAAACATTTGAGAGTGCAGTTAGCCTTCGAATACAGCGTCAGTTCTTTGTCTTTTAGACTGAATGCGGTCGAGCGCACGACCGCTGTTGCACGAAAAAGCCCCCCGTCTCCGGGGGGCTTTTATATTTAAGAACTGTTTGCTAAGCCTAGTAAACGTTGGTCGTTTCCTGGCTGATGATCGGATCACTCAGGAAGTCGGCGCTGAA
Organism: Opitutia bacterium; assembly: GCA_003503355.1. Taxonomy (GTDB): domain Bacteria; phylum Verrucomicrobiota; class Verrucomicrobiia; order Opitutales; family Coraliomargaritaceae; genus Lentimonas. The sequence goes on along the minus strand of DOCS01000054.1, from coordinate 5,877 downwards.
GTTCATCGCAGCGCGACCTGGACCGATGTTGGCACCTTCCGCTGTGATACTCAGATTAGTGTCCTTGCCTGGCTCCAAGGTGGTGCGTGGGAAGGTCACGGTCTGACCATCGATGATGCCTTGGGCGTCGCCGGCGACAGCGGTTGGCTTGATCTTGTCGTTGAAGGTAACGGTGACCGTGCCAGTAACAGGCTCAAATTTGCCCTGATTGCGGACCTGGATGGTGTAGACAGTCGATTCCCTTACGCGGACAGGGTCTTTACTATCAGTGATCGACACGGTGACGCCTGGAACTGCGAGCCAGTTGGTGGTCGCGGTGTCGCTGGCTTCGAGGCCATTGGCGCTGATGACTTTCACGGTGTTCGTCGACTCACCCTTACGGGTCGCAGCGATTTCGGTGGTGATCAGCTGACTGGAGCCGGCAGGAAGAAGGGGGATCATCCAACCAATCGCATTGCCGCTGACACGACCCCGACCGTTGTCGGCAACCGATGCGCCTTTGGGAAGTATATCAGTAATACGGACATTTTTCAGGTCGGTGTCGCCGGTGTTTTCAATGCTGATTTCAAAAGGAACTGGCTTGAAGACGTAGGCCTCGGCGGGTCCTGTCTTGCGCACCCGGATTCCGGACTGCACGACTGTGATGGGAACGCTGCTCTCGCCGGCAACTGCAGGACCGCCATCGTATGAAGCGACTGCGAGGTTGCGAAATTCACCTTGTTTGACAGCCTTAGCGCTGTAGGTGACGCTGCGGCTCTCGCCCGGGGTGAGTGTGCCGATGTCCTGGGTTAGCTCGGTGGTGGCCTCGAAAGCATCCGGCAACTTGTCTTTGACGACTACATTGGTCGCGTCGGCGGAACCTTGGTTGGTGACGGTCACCGTCCACGTAGCGATTTCACCTAGCTCGATGCTGGTTGGACCCTTTTTGACAACGTCTAGCTTCGGCTGTCCGGAAAAGAGATTGATGCAGAAGGCGTTGTCGACTGATACGGTGGAGCAAATTTGATGGTCGCCTTCAGCGGTCGGTTTGACTGTGACGTCAATATTTTGCGTTTGGCCTTTGTTCATTGAGGGAAAGACCCAGGACACTTTGTTGCCGGAACGTGACGCGCTTGGACTGGCGGCGCTGAATTCGATTTCAGCTGGCATGATTTCAGTGACGCGAACGGTACTGACATCCTGTAGGGCATGGATTTGAATGCGGTATTGGGCGGATCCGTCGACCGATGCGCTGCGGAGCACGGTCTTGGTCACCTTGATCTGGTTGGTCTTTAAGATGACGTCCGATGATTTGCTGGAGATAATCGGCTTGGCAGTTGAGGGAGCTGTAGCCGCAGTGCGCCACTGTGTTTTAGCAGCTGTGGTACCGCTGCTGGCTGGCGACGGAGCGACGCTTTGGCAGCCAGTGGAAGCAAGAACGGCCAAGCCGCATAAGATAAAAGCGAGGAGGGAAGAGACACGGTGCATGCGCGCAATCTAACGCTTCACGCTAGCATGTAAAGAATTAGAGCGAATTGGTGGCTTAAACCTGATAGGCATCACCATCGTCAATCGGCAAGGCTTGCGGCAAGACACTGTGTCAGCCTTTTAGCCGTGGTTATTCCTACAAGAGCCTGAGAACGCAGGTTTGACTGCAAGATTTTCAACCCTTTGTGGCCATGAGGTGAGATAAATTCACCGCGATAAAGGCTCAAGCTGACTGGAGCGTAATCAACGCATCTTCAGCCACACCGGCGTTTTTTCTGATTCTTGCCCGCCAGATTTAGGCTAAAGTGCAAGTGTGATCAATCCGCCGATTAGACCGACAATGGCTCCGTAGATGATATGACCGACTAGGTGGAGCAGACCTTGTTCGAGCGTCGCTTTGCGATATTCTTCGATCGGGTGGCGCTCACTTGCGTAAAACATCAGTGCGTAGCTCATGATCAAGCCATGAAAAAACCCAAAAGCGATCCCAAGAAAGAGCGCATACGGTAACACGAGTGCATTCATCGAATGCATAATTAAGAAATACAAGATGCCGAATAGAATGCCGGCAATCGCATGGATCAGTGTCCCGAGCCCATTGGCTTTTTCGGTGGTTCCTGTGAAGTAACTGCCGAGGGCGCGGATCATATCGACGCGTTGACTAAAACTAGCGCTGACTGAACGCATGAACAGATTCATTGAAAATGCGCCAATCAAACCGCACAAAGCCCCTAGAATAATAACAGTAAATATGCTCATAAAATTTCCTTAAAAAAAGTTTAGCATAGCTTATGTTGATTTAAAAGGTTCTTCGGGGAAAAATTAGAGAGTTGTGGCCATAAAGTGCCATTCGAGCGGTGTGATGTGGTAACTGTGCAAATAGCAACTGTTACGATGTACGATTTTACAAAGCTATTGCTCTGCTATTGGCTACTGGGGCAGGCTATACTGGAATAAACCCATCTAATATAACGTCACTTTTGTGTTTTTAAAAAAACAATCCACATCACTTTTGGTTTTGGTGATCTTTAACGGTTTAAAACTGGCTAAAACAATTCCCGTTGTGATGGGGGAGCCTGCTCGGGTGCTTCCGGCTCGTCATCATCGTGCAAATGCCGTGGGGCGCTGCCGACGTTCTTCGAGAGGGCTTCTTCGCACTCATCGACAATCGCGCGACAAATCGTTTGGACATGCATACGCAGCCATTTAGTGGTGGTACTTTTTTCGGTGTAATCCGCGGGACCGTACGCATGGATGCGTCGGGCGTGCAGCAGCGCGTCGTTCTGAGCGAACTCGGCGTCGCTGTCGGGGTTAAAGACTGCGAACGTTTTGCCGCCATTGCCTTTAACTACTGAAAAGACCGGCACATCGCTCGGTCCGTCGGCTGTATAAATAATGCGGTCAATCGGTACCCGTCGATCGACGCGGGTCATCGAGGCGTTGACGTCGATCTGTGGATTTTTGTTGCTGCCTTTGTTAATCTCGAAAATGAAGCGCGTCTTGATCGTATTATCCACGATCGTGCCGACTTGGCTGATTTCGAACTCCATCTGGAGTGGCAATTCACCTTGGCTTGAGTAATGCGGGGGCAGCGGCGCCTCAATAAACTCGCAGCCAAAAATATCGTCCACATACGGTGCGATAAGGCTACCACGGATCATCTCAGCTAGGCCGGTACTGATGATGTAGTGCTCCAGTGTGATGTTGTGCTTGCAGAACTCCGGTTGCGAGCTGGCGACGGCTTTCAACTGCTCAAACAGTTCTGGTAGCCCGGGATAAAAAACCAGCTCTTTGCCTAGTTCGCGCAGTCGCTGATTGGTCAGCCCTTTTAAGGGGCCGTTTTTGACGTAGCTGAGCAAATGGTTTAGATAAATTGTATCGCTGGAGACGCGTGTGCCGCGTTCCGCATAGATTTTCGGCAGCTCGGTGACTTCTTTCCAAAAGACATCTTGGTCGATTCCATAGGCCTCAAAGATCGGTGCCTGCATGTAGCCAGGAATGAGCGTCTTGTCGAAGTCCCAGATACAGGCGACAACATTTTGGCGGTGGAGGTTTTTTTGAGTCATTACAGGCTGATGGGTAGTGTTGTTTGCTGGGCGAGTTTCTGCAACGCATTTTGCGGTATTTAAAGCTTTCAGGAATTCGTTCTAGCTTATTGATTACTGTGAATCGTATGCGTATAAGGATAGTGCTAAGTGCTCTGTTTTTTAAATGCTGCGTGTGCTTGGTGCGCTTCGTGGTTCAACCATCCTCTTAAAGACAGTTTTTATATGCATAACATCCCTGATATCGCCCCGTTCCGTGCCAAACTTGACGACTTGGACGCGCAAATGGCTGAGCCCAACTTCTATTCAGATCAACGCCGGGCCGCAGACATTTCTCGTGAGCAACAGCGTTTGAGCAGCTTGGTGGAGAAGTTCGAGGCCTATCACACGATGGAAGCACAGATTGCCGAGAACAATGAGATGCTGGCGGATGACACGCTCGAAGAGGAGCTGCGCGAGATGGCAAATGAAGAACTCGAATCGCTGACCGCGCAACGCGAGGAACTCGTCAGTTCAGTGCTGCGTGCCATGATCCCACCCGATCCAACCGATAGTCGTAATTCGGTGATGGAAATTCGTGGTGGTGCAGGTGGTGACGAAGCCAATATTTTTGCCGGTGATTTGTTCCGCATGTATAGCCGCTACGCAGAACGCCGCGGCTGGCGCGTCGAGGTGATGAGTTCAAATGTCGCCGATACCGGTGGATTTCGTGAAATCATCTTCAACATGACCGGTGAGGAAGCGTATAAATATTTGAAATTTGAAAGTGGGGTGCATCGCGTGCAGCGCGTACCCGCCACCGAGACGCAAGGCCGTATTCATACGTCCACCGCGACTGTGGCGGTGCTGCCTGAAGCGGAGGAGGTCGATATCGAGATTCGCACACAGGATTTGGATATTGCCACCATGCGCGCTTCGGGTGCGGGTGGTCAGCACGTCAATACCACCGATTCGGCGGTCATGATGACGCACATCCCAACCGGGGTGACTGTTTATTGTGCGGACGAACGCTCGCAGATTAAGAATCGCGCGAAAGCCTTGACCGTTATGCGCTCGCGTTTGTTGAAGGCCAAAGAAGAGGAAGAGCATGCCAAATACGCGGCAGAGCGTAAGGGGCAAATCGGCACCGGCGACCGTTCCGAGCGTATCCGCACCTATAACTATCCGCAGGGTCGCCTGACCGACCATCGCATTGGCATGAGCCTGTCGCTAGCGCCTGCAATTGACGGTGACCTCAAAGACTTGATCGATGGTCTGCAGAATTTTGACTATGATGCCCGTATTCAGAATCTGTTAAAAGCGCAGGAGATTTAGAGGGCTGAGGATTGAGGGTTGAGGACTGAGAGCTGAGGGTTGAGGGTTGAGGACTGAGAGCTGAGAGCTGAGACTTGAAGGTTGAAGGTTGAGACTTGAGACTTGAGGGTGAGGACTTTAAATTTGGTAGTTGAATAGGATGCACTTATGACACTTTTAACGATTCGCGACATCAAGCAGCGCACGGAGGCTTTTTTGGAGTCGAAGGGCGTGCCGCAGCCGCGGCTGGATACGGATACTTTGATCGCGTACTCGCTTGGGATTAAGCGCCTAGAGCTCTACCTCGATCTCGATCGCCCCCTGACAGCCACACAGCTCGATACACTGCGTCCGTTGGTCAAACGTCGGGCGAACCGTGAGCCGCTGCAGTACATTGTCGGCACGGTGGATTTTTGCGATATGGAATTGAAAGTGGACCCGCGCGCGTTGATTCCACGCTACGAGACCGAAGAATTGATCGAGCTCCTGTGTGAGGCATTATTGGAAAAACCCGGCACTATTTTAGACTTGGGAACCGGGTCCGGAGCGCTCGCATTAGCCTTAGCACATACCTATCCGGAGGCGTCCGTCGATGCGGTTGATTTCAGTGCCGAGGCCCTATCACTCGCGCGGGAGAATGCCGTATCACTTGGCTTGGAGTCGCGAGTGACCTTTTATGAAGGTAGCTGGTTCAGTCCACTGGGTGTCGGGCAGCAGCATTATGACCTCATTGTTTCCAATCCGCCCTATTTAACCGAGCACGAGATGACCAGCGCCGAGCCGGAAGTNNTGGATGACCTGCGACTGATTTTTAAAGATGCCGCCGCGCATTTGAAAGCCGGAGGGCTGCTCGCCTTAGAAACGGGAATCGCTCAAACTGAAGCTTTGCATGTGCTCGCAGACGAAGTAGGCCTGAAAGGTGAAAGTCTCGAGGACCTGAGTGGGCGCCCGCGCTTTTATTTCGCCCGCAAAGGCGGGCAAGATTGACCTTCTTTGATGCGTAGCGTGCAGCTTTAGCAAACGCTTCGGCTGGCTAGCGGACGTTTGCTAAAGCGGCACGCTACAGTGTCTC
>DOCS01000110.1 GCA_003503355.1 Opitutia bacterium | reverse complement strand
TCGCGAAAGTGCCGCATGCCTGAAAGGAATAATGCAATTCGCTGCTTGTGCGACCACACGTGCTTTGCCTCATGCGAGACTTCAGCCATCCAAACGAGATCTGTTGCAGCATCAAAGCCATCGAATGCGGTCGCATCCCGATTGAGTTGATCACCAAAAACGACAATAAGGTTACGCATCTGTATTTATGGGTTCGTCTACAATTTTTGACATCACGAGTTGTGGGCTGCTGCAAGCATTCATGCTTTGAACTGCTCCAAAGCGGCAAGCGCACGCGCGCGCCCTGCGCTGTGCTCAATGATCGGCGCAGGGTAGTCTTGGCCGATCTCGATGCCAGCGTAATCCAAAATACCATTGGGTGCTTCCCACGGGGTGTGTATATACTTGGCTGGCAATTTCTTTAGCTCAGGCACATAGCGCTTCACGTACGCACCATCCGGGTCAAACTTCTGTCCTTGTATAATCGGATTAAACACTCGGAAATACGGCGCCGCATCCGCCCCGCAGCCGCCACTCCACTGCCATCCCAGGGTATTACTCGCCAGGTCGGCATCGACTAATGTATCCCAAAACCAACGCGCACCACACTGCCAGTCCTGCAGTAGATGCTTGACCAACAGAGACGACACAATCATCCGCACACGATTGTGCATCCAACCCGTCTCCCACAATTGCCGCATCCCCGCATCCACAATCGGGTACCCCGTGCGCCCTGTTTGCCACGCCCGCAGCGTAGCAGCATCATTCTCCCATGGGAATTGGGCATATTCTGCGCGCAGTGGCTGGTTGGGCGTCTGCGGAAAATGGTACAACACATTGTAGGCAAACTCGCGCCAATAAATCTCCTTTAAATACACCAGCGGTCCATTCGCAGCCAAATCACAGCGCTCTCGCAGTGCGGCCACAATCTGCCGTGGTCCTATTTGCCCCCAGCGCAAATAGGGAGCCAAGCTCGAAGTGCCTTCAAAGTCCGGCCGATCACGATCGATATCATAAGCACTTACGGCACCCGCCAAAAAGGTGTCTAGCCGAGCCATTGCGGCCGCCTCACTGACCTCCCAGCGCGCTTCGATGCCAGAGAACCACTGCAACTCCGGCATTAAACCCAGACTTTCGAGCACATCCGAAGCGGGCCACGCCTCAGGAAACTGCATCGCATCCAAACGTGGCACAACTGGCAATTCGATAGCTCGATCTTTGACCTTTTTCCAGTACGGCGTGTACACTTTATACGGCTGCCCTCCCCCCGCCGCGACGGTATGCGGCTCGTTCAGCAGCGCACTATTGAAGCTCTCGACCACAACGCCATCGCCACGCAGTTCGCGCTTCACCTCGGCATCCACCTCACGCAGGGATCCCTCGTAGCGGCGGTTCCAATAGACCTGCGTCGCACCGGTTTCCGCAATCAGCTCGCGCAGGACCGCCAAGCTCTGCCCCTGCCTCAAGACGAGCGCTCCCCCGTTCGTTTTCCACGACTCGCTCAGGCTCTGCAAACTTTGATGCAACCACCACTTCGAAGCACCACCCGGTGCCCACGAACCGTCCTCCTCTGGCGACCAGATAAAAACAGGAATGATTGGCTGCCCAGATTCAATCGCCGCCGCCAGCGCAGAATTGTCCGACAGACGCAGATCATTGCGAAACCATAAAATAATAGGTGCTTTAGTCACTTAATACAAACGGACTCAAAACCAATACCTTACACGATGATTGTACCATTCAAACGCGCACCCACAGCGTACAGCTCAAGCCGCTTGTCACTGGGAGAAAGCCAGCTCCCAAAGCGCTTAGCCAAACACCTTCCGGCGCAGACCTTGAATAACCGCGAGATCACCCCAATCCGAGCCACGCAGCGCATTGACCTTAGCTGGATATTTTCGCCCACGCTCCACCTGCCACGCGCACGCAAAGCTGCGCACAAACTCAGCAGACCCTAGGATCACGCCATCCGTAAAGTACCTCACTCGACATCGCAGGATGGCAGCCTTCGCCAAGCGGCCATCCTCAAACTCCAGCACCTTCAAAGCACGCTGACGCGAAATTTCAGGCAATCCACCCTCAGAGGCATGTTTGCCAAAAATCAACAATCGATGCGCACGCAGAGCCGCATCCATCTGCTTGGCACCACGATCCGTCCAGATACGCAGCAAGCCATCCTGGGCTTCGCGCCCTCCAGCCACGGCCTCCGCGTACCCACAAAACCGATAATCCTTCGGGTCGTTCACCATGCCCGCACGCACGGCATTGAGATCGATATAAGCGGCCATTGTTTGCAGCGGATTCCCCTGCCCTTCGACCAGCACCGACTTAAACCGCTCAGCCCACAAAGTTCCATAGCGCCGATGCGAATGATTAAACCAGACAGAGAAACGTTGCTTCACTGCCTTCATAAACTCCGAGATGTCCCCCATTCGCACCAACAATTTACGACGCACTTCAACCGCATCAACATCGCCGGCCTTAAGATGGGACTCCATGACATGCGTCGACGCTGTCTGATACTTCGTAGGTTTTGGGTAAAGGACCCGATAGCGCCGCATCAGCTCTCGATCCGAAACAACAGGCTCGTCACGCACGCGCACCAAGACGTGAAAGTGATTGGACATAATGCAGTAGGTGAGCACATCCACTCCACAAAAGTCCGCCACCTGTCGAATCATCTGACGCAGCACCTCCTTCTCCCGGTCCTCAAACAGAAACTCACCATTCACCGTGCGCGTCATACAGTGATAGACGGCTTCACACCCACAGACTTTCATACGCCGCGTCCTCATACAGATACAGTGTACACACAATTCACAAGACGTCGAATTTTCGAGCCTGTCCCTAATCTCGACCCAGTGTACACACAATTCACAAGACGTCGAATTTTCGAGCCTGTCCCTAATCTCGACCTCTGCTCTAATTTATAGCCTGTCCCTAATCTCGACCATAGCCTGTCCCTATCCTATTTCTGCTCTCGAATTTATAGCCTGTCCCTAATGACACTATTCGAGCCTGTCCCTAATCTCGACCCTAATCTCGACCCTAATCTCGACCCTAATCTCGACCCTAATCTCGACTGTCCCTATCCTATTTCCCCTCACTTTGACGATGAACCCAAAAAAGCCCCGACCGAAGTCGGGGCTCGTAAAAATTGAGTCGGCAGCAATTAGCGGCGACGGCGCACGGTCACGTAACCGAGCGCAAGCATGCCAGCAAGTACCGCGTAACTGGATGGCTCAGGAACAGCAGTGGAAAGCATAGATATGTTGCTAGAATAAGTAGCCCAACCACCACCAGCAGTCACAATCTCAGTACCCGTATTCTCCAATGAAAACGTATCAGGATCTGTATCTAAATTATCATAGGTAGGGAACGTCCAATCCGAGTTACGGAAGATGACAAGTTCATCTGGGCCGTTCGAACCAAAGATGTAAGCAGACTGACCTTCAGAACTATCGTCGTCCATGGCAACTTCACCCTGAAATTTATTTTGGAGCGGCGCTGGTCCATCGGTCTTCCAAGTGTTCACTTCAACCATTTCGTCATTAAACGACGCAGCCCAAGTGCCGATGTCACCAGTAAGTGCCGCCTCATTAAATGTACCCAAGGCAAAAGTGTATGAGCTATCTAGATCAGATAATCCGTCAGCTTGCAGGTAAGTAGAAACCACTCCTGACTGAAAATTAATTAGTGATGCTTGCGCTACACTGCAAGCAGAGACTACAGTAATGATTGTTAGTATTTTTTTCATAGTAAATATGTTTAGCTTGAGATGATTAAGACGCGATTAGAATGGACGGGGAATTTCAAGGACTTGCCCATTATTGCGAATGAGCACAAGAACAGCACTGGCGGGCGAAATAAGATTTGTGCCGGTAACTTCATTGAAGCTACCAAAATTCTCGTACCACTTAGAACTCGAACCATCATCGTACAAAAGGTGAGTCCTGAAACTGCCATCCGACCAGGTCAAGATCAAATCGGACTCATCGGGCACAAACCCAGCAGAGGCCTCCAAATTATCATTCAACTGAAGATCGGTCGGGCTAGATGCTACTGGATAACCACCAGACACAAATTGGTAACCGACCTCAAGCTTCTGTACAAAATTATTCATACGTACTGCTCCAGTAAAGACGACTTCGATGTCAGAAGGGGTTCCAGCTCCAGGATTACGGTAGTAAAAGAAACCAGACCCTGGCGCCAACACTTTGCCTGTCGCGACACTAAAATCGCCAAAATTTTCATACCACACGCCTGCATATTCAAGGTAAGTCTTAAAACTACCATCAAAGAATAGAATCTGATCTGAAGTCGCAGAATTGAATGTATCGTCAGAATTTACGGAATCTCCAAGGAGATCATTAAACTCACCTAGCGTGAAGTGGGAGCGAATCGCGACAACAGTATCCGAAGGAAAAGAACTCACGTCATCCAAAGTATTGTGCGGAGCATTAACATCAAGAGTCAGAACACTCCCTGCAACTGAGGCCACATCGATCCGCTCACCAACGATATCGGCGGTACTTTCAATGACTTCTACATAATAAGTATTGCTCGCAACATCCAAAGTTGGAGAGCTTGACAAAGTAAGCGACCCCGATGTCGCCTCAACGACCCCCCCGCTAAAAGTGGGCGCCTTTGCAAATGAGGTACCAATAGGATTATAACCAGAAGTGATCGTGGTCGTCACATACCCAACCGGATTAGTCGATACAGTCTCCGCAGTAAGGTTACTCGAAGCGAGAAGCGCTGCTCCAGACAACAGCGCAAGGGTTTTAAGGGGATTTTTCATATGTATCATATAATGACCTGAAATTAAGAGATAATGCAAATTAATATGCACATTCAGACGACTGCGAGTTTTTTTTTACTGTATTTTCATTATGCCAACAACATCCCACCACACAACATAAGGCAAAGCGACCAGAGAGCACTAAGGCGCTCACCCCAGCCCAAGCTCACAACGAGTCAAGCTCTTCTAAGATCGACTGCTTGGTGCCCCCATCCAAATCCTGAAAACGGCTCGCCCCTGAATCCTCAAAGCCGCTCGGCTCCACATTGAACGCGCTGCCCTCGGCGCCCAGAACCCCTTCGTCCGCCGGGCGTTGCTGACCGCCATCGTTGGCAATAGCCGCAACTGGCGGCACACTCCCGGGAATATAAGCCACCGAAGGCCTTGAAAACATCCAAGGCATCACCCCGACATTGACCTCGGCACTGCGCAACAGCACCTCATGCCTAAACTCGCCGTTGACCGTCATCGTGCTCTGCATCGGAATCAGCAACCCGTCGACCTCCTGCGTGCGGGCATGAGTGGTCACCTCAACGTCCCCCGAAACCGCATTGACCACCGTCTGCCGGAGCTCAGCAAAGCTGGTCACCCCGATCGCATAGGTCACTTGCTGGCCATTCGGCAGCGTCACACGCACATTTCGACAGGACTCTTGCCCCACGCGCTGCGTGCCAAGCAGTTCAATGCGTTTCTCAGGCAAGGTCGGGTCGAGCAAATGCCCGCCGGTGGTGGCATCACGAATAAAATCGAGCGCCTCGGCGGGCGGCATCGTGGTCGGCAACGCGGACTGCCGAGTATTTAATTGCCAGGCATCTTGGCCGTCATATGCCATCACAACCCGCCCCCCCTTAGGCCCAAGCAGAACCACCTTACAATAATTGGGCTTCTTCTTGTACGCGACAAAGCTGAAAGAGCCCTGCGGTAGGCGCAAGTCCCCCTCGAAGCGAACACTCTGGATCTTCCGCCAAGACTCTGCTCCGCCAAGCGAGTTCTCGTAATAGCGCCGCAACACATAAGCGAGGCGAGGCTCCACACCGTCCAACCCCATGGGATCGAGCTGCGCAGCTGCTCCAGGCGCAGCCGACTCTACGTCGACAGTCGGCGCTTGGCGCACAACTTCCTCTGCAAGGCCAGTCGACGCCATGCTCCCCGAGCAAACAAGCGCACAGCACAGCGCACCACGCGCACGTTTAAAATAATCTGCCATACAACACCTATGCGCTTACGCTGGTAAGAAATCGAGTCAAAACTTGCCGCCTCAAGGCACCCACCGAAGCCACGCCCAAGACAACATCGCCCTACCAGCCAACCCGTTTACAGCCAAAACTAAAGCATCGACTCCAACGCAGGAATATCACACTCCTTTAACTAACCCCATCATCATGCCTGAGTTTGACTATAAAGCCCGCCAGCCGAACGGACACATCACCACCGGAGCAATCGAAGCAGCTGATCGCCGCCAGGCCGCTCAACGCCTGCAGGAGCAAAAGCTCAGCCCCATCACCTTAAAAGCCCGAAGCACTGCCAAGCGCGGCGCGTTGCACAAACTGCTTAATCAATCCAAATCACTGCGCAGTCCCAAACGCTGCACACAAGGCGACGCCCCCCCTTCCCCGCAAAGCGGACGCGGACCCAGCCGGGAAAAAATAGGACTGGCACTGCTCAAGCGCCTGCTGGAGCTGCACGCGTCGGGACTGCCGATCGGCGACTCGATCCGCATTCTAAGTCAGCGACTGAGCGATCCCGAGCAAAAGCAGCTCGCCAGCTCGATCTGGCGCGACCTCAGCGAAGGCGCGACCCTCGCCGGCGCACTCACCCGACAGCCCAAATATTTTTCAGGCTCGATCAGCTATGTGATCGAAGCGGGCGAAGCGACCGGCAACCTCAG
>DOCS01000076.1 GCA_003503355.1 Opitutia bacterium | reverse complement strand
TTTCTTCTTTCACAGCATCCCACCCTTTACGATCCCGGCCTGCCTTGCCGTACTCATCGGCTTGGGCTATGGCACTCAGGGTCTGTTGGACAAGAACACGATCTACACCGGGAGCGGCATCGGTTGGTGGATCGGGGCAGCGCTGCTATTTGGCCAGAGCACCGTCAACAACCTACTGATATTCGCCCTACTAATCATCGCATTTTCGGTATGCCCGACGGTGCTGTATATGATCCGTCAAACGCAATCACTCAAGCATACTTCGCGACTTTAACAAGTCGCTAGCCAAGCGCCCAGTGCAGACGAATATGAGCTCTGGCTGAAAAGTAGCTGGACGCTTGGCGTTGCGTGCGCAAGGTTCCAACACATGTCTACGGGTCTTGATGCGGTGTATGTGGAACTCAAGCGGTTACAGCTGGAGGGCATGGATCGTGTCTTCATTCAAGACAGCACGCTCGCTCTATTGACGCCCGCCAAGCCTCGGATACCGCAAAAACCGGCAACCCCCGCCCATCCGACGCCAGCTATCGACCTGCAATCGGCGGTCCAATCGGGCACCAAGCCTGATACACCGGCACCAAAAAGCGCATCGAAAAGGCCTGCCGAGGCAATGGTCAATCCACTGCCCGAAGCACCCACGATTGAACTGCCTGACGGCGATGCCAGCAGCCGGATGCAATGGCTCAAGGAGCAAGTCGAAACCTCCCCCGTATGCCAGGAGCACCTAAGAAAAAACGAACAAATCGTATTTGGACAGGGTTCGATCCATGCAGACATTTTCTATTGCGGTGATGCGCCCGGCGAAGAAGAAGCGGCGAGCGGTGCCCCGTTCGTCGGCAAATCAGGCGAGTTGTTGAGCAAAATACTATCCGCCATGGGCCTAGACCGCGAATCGGTCTACATGACCAACATCCTGAAGTGGCGCCCCGAGCACCACAAGCCCTACGGCAACCGCCCGCCGACACAGGCAGAAATGGACTTCTGCGTTCCTTATCTGAAGGCACAAATTGAAATCGTGCAGCCCAAAGTCATCATCGGACTCGGCAATGCCACAGTTCCCGGCCTACTCGGGCCTAATCCGAACCGAAAAATGGCATCCATCCGCGGCACGTGGCTGTCGTTTGAGGGCACTCCGTTAATCTTCACCTTTCAGCCGGCTTACCTTCTGTTCAACGACACGATGAAGACCAAGCGCATGGCTTGGGAAGATATGCTGAAAGCTATGGAGAAAGTCGGACTGCCAATCAGCGAAAAACAGCAAGCCTACTTTCTTCCCAAGTAAAGCCGCAGTGTTCCGTCGCAACCGACTGACCTCCAGTCGTCGACCTGAAAACATTGATCGGGCAACACTTCAGCGCCCAAGGTATCGACTTTGAAGGCGTCGAAAAATACCGCCCTTGCGACTGGATGAACAAAGTTTCGATGGATAAAAAAACGGGCGACCTATTCGCACAGGTCGCCCGTTTGCTTTTTAAATGGAGCCAGTCGCCTACTTTTTCTCCGGGCGCGGGAAGAGAATCGTCTTCTCACCGAGCGCCTTTCCTTCGAGCGTGTTGCCCCACTCCAACTGACCTTCGAGGCGATCAAAGTTCTCGGCACCGACCAAGCCCCGGACCTTATCTGAAATCTCGGGCATGACGGGTGTCAGCATCACCACGCCGAGGCGCAGGGCTTCGGCCATGTAAGCCAAAGTCGTTTGCAACTTCGCTTGATCTTCGGGAGCTTCCGACTTGGCCAACTTCCACGGCGCACGCGTTTCGGCGTATTTATTGATTCCGGAAATAAACGTGAACATACGATCCAGTGCTTTATGAAATTGGAAGCCTTCGAACAGCGGAATCAGTTCAACCTGTGTTTGCTCCCAGAGCTTCTTCAAATCCTGCTCGGGCGCTTCGTCGACCGACGCGACCGGCACCTTGCCCTCGGAATAACGGCTGCCCATGTTGAGCAAACGGCTGACGAGGTTGCCGAGGTCGTTGGCCAGATCGCTGTTGTAGCGGCTCATGAACAACTCGATCGAGAACTCACTATCCTGCCCGACGTTCATCTCACGTGTCACAAAGTAACGGAATGCATCGGTGCCGAACTGCTCGATCAAATCGAGCGGGTTGACAACTTCGCCGGTACTCTTCGACATCTTGGCGCCCGAACTCAGCCACCAACCGTGGACGAGGAAGTGCTTCGGCAACTCTAGATTGAGCGCCTTGAGCATGATCGGCCAATAGACCGCATGCGGTGGTACAAGAATATCCTTACCGATGACGTGATAATCGGCCGGCCAGTTCTTTTCAAATTCGTCCGTCCCGTAGCCCGCGGCAGTGATATAGTTGGTCAACGCATCGAACCAGACATAGGTCACATAATCTGCGTCAAACGGCAGCTCAATGCCCCACTCCAAGCGCGATTTAGGCCGTGAAATACACAGGTCGTTGAGCGGCTCTTTTTTGAGAAACTGTAGCACGTCGGCACTGCGGAAGCGCGGGTAGATCATGCTTTCATTCGTTTCGATCGTCTCGATCAACCAATCCTGATACTGCGCCAGCTTGAAGAAATAATTGGTCTCAACCACCTCCTCCACTTCGCCGAAAATCTCCGGCCATTTGCCATCGACTTTCTCCTTCTCGGTCACGAACTGCTCCTGCCGCTGGCTGTAGTAACCGTTGTAGTCGTCCTTGTAAATGAGTCCCTGATCGAAAAGCTGCTGCAAGATCTCCGCGACTACCTTCTTGTGGCGCGGTTGTGTGGTGCGAATATAATCGTCGTTGGTAATCGCCAAGCGCTCGCACAGGCCCTGAAAGGCAGCGGCATGCTTGTCACAAAATTCGAGCGGCTCGACTCCCTGTTTCTGCGCCGACATCTGAACTTTTTGGCCGTGCTCATCCAGCCCAGTGACGAATTTCACTTGGTCGCCCTGAAGTCGGCGAAAACGCGCGACAATGTCAGTGAGCACTTTCTCATAGGCATGCCCAAGGTGCGGCGAGCCATTTGCGTAATCGATTGCGGTGGTGATGTAGAAATTCTTGCTCATGAAAACCGAGGAACTTGGGTGATTTCAAGCAGGTGCGCAAGTCCGCAGGGCAATGAGTTCCGCAACTGAAATATTTAGAGTGGCCCCTCGACCACCAGTTGTCGCTGTTCCCGATAGATGCCCAAGCGAATCACCAGCAGATGCACCTGGCCATCGGTTGCATCGATCAGTCGATTGTAGATCGTCTGGTCTGGAACATACGCGGCCCACTCATGCACGCCGACAGTCAAGCGAAGGGGCGCCACACTGGAAACCACCGCCTCGACACGATAAAGCCGGCCCACATAGGCGCCAAGCTCGGCATCCTCCAAATCGCCCAAAAAGCTGCCATCCTCGAGACGCAGATCGGCCGCCCCCGAATAGTTCAACGGCATTTCGAAGTGCAGCGCATCGTCTCCAGCACTGGCGGCATGCTTGAACTCAAATGGCCGTGTTGAGAAGCGGGCAAACACCGGAAAATGATCCGACGCGCCGCCACCGGCTTCTCCAGCAAACGTCCACCGCAAAGGCCGCCCCAGGGCATCAGCGTTCAAGCCAGGCAGGACCAGCTTATCAAAGCTCCCATCCACATAGCTGACGCCACGCGCATCATACAAGCCACCCGCCACCAGCAAATGCATCAATGTGCCGCGACGCCCACGCCAGACCTCGGAGTAGCGCTGCTCGGGCGGCAACTCGAACCACAGGTTGTACAGCGCTGTAGTGCCCCGCACTCCCATCGAGCCTTCGTCGCCCTGCGAGCCCAGCACGTGATGAATGCCAGTGTTGATTGCGGGATATAGGAGCGAATGATTGTAATGCGAGTTCAGATCACCACCGATAATAATGTCCGCCTGCGGATCGGCCGCGAGGCGTGCGTCAATCAAAGCACGCAGGACGGTCGCGTTCTGCACACGGATCGGTTCGCGCTCGGCATTCGACGCGCCGGACTTCCAATGGTTCACGAAGACGGTAAGTGGATGCCCGCCGACATCCAGAGTCACCTCCAGAATGTCCCGAGCCTGTTCCAGTGCATGCCACTGCACCTCGCCAACGGGAAAACGAGAGAACACCGCATTGCTATGGGCCATGCGCGCAGCCCCCCCTTTCGATGGCGCAGTTACCACCGAATACCCAACCAGACCGACATCGCTCAAGCCCTTTAACAACCACGCCTCGGACGGCAACCCAGCATACTCGGCTTGCCATTGCGTTGTCAGCATCTGCTCAGCCGTCATACCGCGAGTGTCCCGTAAAAAAGCCTCCAAATCAGCCACCTGACTCTGCGGGGTAAAATCCGCTTCCAGTTCTTGCAACAAGATGACCTCGGGCCCCGCCCCCGCGTTCAGCGTTTTCAAAACCGCAGCCGTGTGCTGAATTTTCGTCAACAACTTGCGCCGCGTGTAGGTAAACGGATCGCCCGTCTCGTCTTGCTGGTAGTCCCGAAAGAGCGCAAAACCGTCGACATCGAACAAATTCTCCACGTTGTAGGTCACCACGGTAAACTCTCCGGCCGAAGCCATACCGCAGCTGAGCCCCGCGAGCGATACACCGGCCAGCAGCCGACAGAATAAGGATCGCAGTGGCATCGCAGGACTCTCCAACGCGCAACTAATCGCGAGTAGACGACTCATCCGCCACCTCTGACCGCTGCGCCTGACTGGCTCGATACAAAGCAATGTCGGGAATATCGATGAGAACATGCACGATCAATTTAAACAGGACCACGCCCAACGCTTGAATCGCGCCCGTAAGCAACGCCACACAGAAGGCCACCAACGATGAAACCACTATCACCTGCAAAAGCGCAACGATCACCACCGCGCCTAACAGGATCCAGGCCAGCAGGTTAATCATCAAGCGCAGATCGGCATAAGCGGACTCAGCACGCACACATGCCTTTAATGTACCCGACGCAGACAAAGTCGATGGGCCGTGCATACCCGGAGTACCCGAGCGATTGGAGCTCTGCTTGCGGCGACCACGTGCCGACGATGACGAGCGGCCACTGCGTGCATGTTCGCGAGAACTACGATAAGCAGCATACGCCTGCTCCCATTGATGGGCCGACATTTTATGAGTGCTCGGATCCATTTTCTCACGCGTTGCCTTAAATTCCTCTAAACTCTTCATACCATAATTAGGGCGGATCACCGCACACTCTGCAACCCAAACGGAAGGATACCTGCGAAGCGCATACTGACGACGGCGAATCAGCTGCAAAAGGTAATCCGCTTGTTTTAGCTGGAGGACCGAATCGAACCCGCGCGCCCCACTCGCCACGGCTGGCGACCAGCTAAACCAAAACGCCCACTGCGAATCAGCTGTCCAAAAAAAAACCGCCAGAAGCTCCGGCGGTTTTTGAAAGT
>DOCS01000226.1 GCA_003503355.1 Opitutia bacterium | reverse complement strand
GGCAATGCGCCGCCATTGCCACACTGACGTAAGCGGCCCCCAACCAAGGCGCAAACAATGCAGCGTTATTTGCCACACGAATGCGCGCAGCGGAGCGATTCTAGGCTGATGCCCGACAACCAAACAAGGTCAGCGATTCTTGGCTTCGATCCAGCGGCTCATAAACTCGGTGCTGCGGTGGTGATGGTGACGCAACATGCGGCCGGTGAAGTGCTGTTGACGGTTCTCCTCGCGCGTCGCGAGCGCACGGTACAATAACTCGGGCAACCGAGGCTGCCACTCGTCAGTGTCAAAGCGCTCCCGTGCAATGCGTTGCCCCTGCGCCTGCACTCGGCTCCATTGATCGGCGTTGGCATAGACCTCGATCGCGGCGTCAGCAAATGGTTGCGGGTCGGCGCTGATCGGGCAGCCCCAGTCGATCGAACCGGCGATGCCTTCGGCTCCGATCGGCGTGGTGACGGTCGGCGTGCCGGTTTGAAAGCCGTCAAAGACCTTGCCCTTAAGACCCGCCCCGTAGCGCAGCGGTGCGAGGTTGAGGCGATAGTTTGCCATCGTCGCCAGTGCATCCTCTGCCCGTCCTTTAAAATGAAAGCCCAGCTTCGGCGCATGGAGCTCTCCCTTGAATTTATCGCCATACGAGCCGTAGCAATGCAGCTCTGCAGCAGGCAGCGCCTTGCGGATCAGCGGCCAGATCGCCTGCTTACACCAACGCGCGGCATCAACGTTGGGCGCATGCATGAAACTGCCAATCAGGATGCAATGTTGCCGCGCCTCGAACGCGGGGACCTTCGTAACCGCATCCAACTGCAAGCCAAACGGCCAATACGCAATCTGCGCTTCCGGAATAGCAAACGCTGTGCGCAGCACCTTCATTTCATACTCGGAAATCATCAGCGTCAGATCGGAACGGTGCATCGACGCAATCTCACGCAGGGCGATGTCGTTATACAAATCCAGCGCGCCGCCCTTTTTGAGCTGAGTTTGCCGTGCCTCGCGCAGGCAATGCAAATCACTGGTATCGAGCACCCGCAGCGCCTGTGGGCAGGCTTTCTCGACCCGCCAGCCGAACTGCTCTTCGATCATAAAACGGTCAAAGAGCACCACATCCGGGGCAAGCGCCTCGATCCACGCGTCGAAAGCGTCATCGTTGGGTTGCACCACGTGCGATTCGACGCCCAGCTGTTGCGCATCCAAACTATACTCCGTAGGTCGCGCGGCGGACGCAAAACTGACGCGCGCGCCGGCTCCTTGCAGCGAGCGAATGACATCGGTCGTCCGTCGCCCTGCGGCGGTCGAGTGAGGCTCGGGCCAAACTTTACCCAGTATGAGGCAATGCACGATGCGTTCCGCTTAGCTGACGATGCCGCCGCTACTAAGGAAAATGCCCTTCAGGTTCATCTCCAATTGACGCGGGTTGGGCGAATTTTTGATCGCATCGTCTTTTGCCACCAGGCCCGCTTTCACCAGACGATACAGGTCCTGATTAAAGGTTTTGGAGCCATTGTCTTCACTGGCTTCGATCACCGGTTCGATCTTCTCAAAATGGCCATCCATAATCGTTTTGCGCCCCAGCGCATCGAGCACAAAAGCCTCCGTCACGGGCATACGACCACCGCCTTCCATCGCCGGCAGCAGTTTTTGCGTGATGGTGGCACGCAGCGCACCGGCGAGCTGGCGTTGTAATGCGTGCTTACGCTCCTCGGGGTAAAACTCAAATAGTCGTTGCACCGCCTGCTGCGCGTTGGATGCGTGCAAAGTGCCGAACACCAAGTGCCCGGTTTCCGATGCCTGCAGTGCTGTTTCAAAAGTCTCACGGTCGCGCATTTCACCGACGAGGATCACATCAGGATCTTGGCGCAGCACGGAGCGCATGCCCTGAGCGAAACTCGGGCAATCAATACCGATCTCGCGCTGATTGATAATCGATTTCACGTCGGCGTAAGTAAACTCAATCGGGTCCTCCAACGTCACAATATGGCGATCTAAGGTGTGGTTGATGTGGTTGATCATGGCGGCGAGCGTCGAGCTCTTGCCGGATCCGGTTGCGCCGCACAGTAGCACAATCCCGTTCTTTTCATGACACAAGTTGGCCAGCGTCGGGCTATCCAGATTGAGTTCAGCAAAGGTCGGCGGTGTGTTACTCACGTGACGCATCACCACACTGGGCAAACCACGCTGCAAAAATCCATTCACACGAAAACGGCTGCCATCGGGGGCACTGTACGAATAGTCGACCTGACGGTTTTTGACCCACAGATCATAAAACTCAGCTGGCACCGATTGCTCGATAAACTCTCGCACCTCCTCCGGCGTGATCGGATCCATCTCGACGGATTCAAGACGCCCACTCAGGCGTAAGTAGGCCGGCTTGTTTGATTTAATATGCACATCGCTCGCACCATTTTCGACGGCAAGTGATAGAAGACCATGTAATGTTTCAAGAACGGACATACTGCACTATACTAAGTTTGGGAGGAATACGAAATTTTCTGTTGAATAAGCAGAACGATATCGACGTGTTAGACGGAAACTGCGGTCATACAGCCGATTAAATTCTTTCCGAACTGAACATGAAGACAAATCAATTCTCTGGCGTTTTTACAGCCTTGGTCACTCCAATGCGCGAGGGTGCCGTATCGTACGAAGACCTCGAGGCGCTGGTGGCACATCAGCTCGACGGCAAGATCGACGGCCTTGTCTCCATGGGCACCACCGGCGAATCGCCGACGCTGAACCACAAAGAGCACATTGAAGTGATCCGCGCAACCGTGGCAGCTTCCGGAAGTAAAGTCCCAGTGATTGCTGGTACCGGTTCGAACTCGACCGACGAAGCCATCGATTTGACCCGCCAGGCCGAAGCAGCGGGCGCAGACGGCTTTCTGATCGTCGCCCCCTACTACAACAAGCCCAGCCAAGAAGGGCTGTTCCAACATTTCAGCAAGATCGCCGAGTCCACCGAAAAGCCGATCGTACTCTACTCGATCCCGTCCCGTTGCGGCATTGAGATCTCGGTGGATGTGACCGCACGGCTGTACGAGCAGTATCCACACGTCTGTTGCATGAAAGCTGCTGAAGGCTCGTGCGAAAAAGTCACCGAATACGTGCGCGCACTCGGCCCTGACTATGCTGTCATGAGTGGCGACGACGGCCTCACCCTGCCCTTTATGTCGGCTGGCGCGACGGGTGTCATCAGCGTAGCGTCCAATCTCGTCGTTTCGCCGCTGGTCCAGATGGTGCAAGCCGCCAACAACAATGACTATGCCACCGCGCGGGAAACCTACCTCAAGTATTATCCTTTCTTTAAGGCGATCTTCCTCGAGCCTAATCCCGTGCCGATCAAGTATGCACTGCAACAAGCCGGCATCATCCAATCGGATGAAATCCGCCTGCCGCTGTGCAGTCTGACCGACGGTACACGTCAAGTGCTCGACACGCTACTGGCAGACCTCGGACTCGTCTAATCAATTTACACCACCACCTTATATGGCCCTCAATATTTTACTTAACGGCTCACGCGGACGCATGGGCGTCGCCATTTCCAACATTGCCGAAGCAAATAATGCGGTGATCGCCTCCGCCTGCGACGCAGGCGACGACGCCAGCGCCAATGTCGCGAATTGCGACGCAATCATCGACTTCAGCTTTCACGAGATCACTCCCGGAATCGCGGAACTCGCGGTGGCACACAACCTGCCACTCATCATCGGCACAACGGGGCACACCGCAGAAGAGAAAGCAGCGATCCTGAGTACCGTCGAAGGCAAGATCCCTGTGGTCTGGGCGGGCAACTACTCCGTGGGCGTGAACACCTTGAACTATTTAACCCGCAAAGCCGCCACGATTCTCGGCGAGCAATACGAGCCGGAAGTGCTCGAAATGCACCACCATCACAAAAAGGACGCCCCCAGCGGCACTGCCGAGCGCCTGATTGAAATCCTCAAAGATTCCTATGCACTCAACGACGAACAAGTCGTGCATGGCCGTGAAGGCCTGGTGGGTGCGCGCCCACGCAAAGAAATCGGTGTACACGCCCTTCGCGGTGGTGATATCGTGGGAGAGCATACCGTCTATTTCTGCGGCGAAGGCGAACGTATCGAACTGACGCACCGCGCCACAGATCGAAAAATCTTTGCCCAAGGCGCCGTACGCGCCGCACAATGGGCCGTGGGCAAAACACCCGGCGTCTACAACATGGAAGACGTGCTCGGCCTCGTCGACTAACCTCAGCCCA
>DOCS01000094.1 GCA_003503355.1 Opitutia bacterium | reverse complement strand
AATACGGAGAGCTGGGCGGCGGGGCTGGCTCGTTTCTTACAGGACAACAGCGAGGTGGAAGCACTTGTGGTGGACTCGGAGCATCGGAAGGTTGAAATCGCGACGCTAGGGCCAGTGAATATGGGAGCGCTTCAAGCGAGCCTCGCCGAAACGATTCGTTTAATTGAATCGCATGCGGAGCCACATGCGGCAGTGGGGGTATCGATCGAAACGGAAGTCGCTGGCGGGATTCGTTTGCAAAAGCCTACTTGTTTGACGGCGCCGACCTTGTGGCGTTGGCGCGAGTTACAGTGGCCTGAGGCGCTGGAAGCAGAGGAAGCCACTGGCGAGGAATGGCGAGTACTTGGTTTATTGGCAGGCGGATGTGCGGTGCTTGGGATTTCGGCGTGGATGGTTGCTTATGTGGAAGCTGCGCCAGCTTGGGTGTCGGTGGCGCTTTATATCGGTGCGATGATCGCCGGGGGCTGGGATGCGTTTGAAGATACCAAAGAAGGCCTGCCGAAGGGGGAATTGGATATTCATTTCCTGATGCTGGCTGTCGCGATAGGCGCGGCTTCGATTGGTGCGTGGGCGGAAGGCGCACTGTTGCTCTTCCTGTTTTCCTTTTCCGGTGCGCTGGAGCATTTTGCGCTCTACCGCACGCGGCGTGAGATCAATAGCTTGTTTGATGCGGCGCCAAAGTTTGCCATTCTTCGCGATGCGTCCGGCAGCGAGCGTGAAGTGCCGGTGGCTGCGGTCAATGTCGGTGATGTGGTGGTGGTCAAGCCGGGGGCTCTGTTCCCAGTGGATGCCGAGGTGATCAAAGGAAAGAGCGCGGCGGATGAATCCAACCTGACGGGTGAGGCCAATCCGGTATCGAAGTTGACGGGCGATACCGTCTTTAGCGGAACGATCAATTTGTGGGGTGCGGTTGATGCGCGTACTCTGCGTCCCGCGGGTGAAAGTGCATTGCAGAATGTAATTCGTTTGATTCGTGAGGCGCAGCATTTGAAAGCCCCGAGCCAGCGGTTTACGGATCGGTTCGGGACGCGTTATACCATCGGTATTCTAGCGCTGACGGTCACGATGTTCTTTGTCTGGTGGCTGGGCATGGGCGTGCGCCCTTTTGTCAATTCCGAGGCGGGCTTCTCGGCCTTTTATCGGGCCATGACCCTATTGGTCGTCGCGAGTCCCTGCGCCTTGGTGCTGTCGATTCCATCGGCGATTTTGGCGGCGATTGCATGGGGCGCGCGGCATGGAATTTTGTTTCGAGGTGGGGCCGCGATTGAGAAAATGGCTGAGGTCAATTTGGTGGCGCTGGATAAGACCGGCACCTTGACCACTGGCGAGATGGAGGTCGATTCGATCGAGAGCTTCCCCGCTGGACGCGAACGGGAAGCGGCGGAGCTTGCTTATTCGTTGGAGGTGCATGGTTCGCATCCGATCGGGCGAGCGATTAAGAAATATGCACAGTCTCAGGGATTGGAGCAACGGGTGATCGAGGACTTTCAATCGATGAGCGGCAAGGGGCTGCAGGGGCGTGACGGCGAGACCTTGTGTGTGCTCGGTCGGCGCGAGCTCTTGGAGACTGGGCCGCTGGAGGAATGGATCAAAGGAGTGCCTGAGCCGCCGCCAGAATTTTCCGAAAACTGGATTTTGAAAGACGACTTGATCGCGCGAATTTTGTTGAAAGATCAAATCCGGATCGAGTCGCAGCCGATTCTTGAAAAGCTCAAGGCGATCGGTGTGCGCACGGTGATGTTGACCGGTGATCGGCGTGGTGCTGCGGAGTCGGTCGGTCGTGCAATCGGTGTTGAGGAAGTGCGTGCGGGGCTGACGCCGGATGGTAAAGTGGCGGCGATTCAAGAGTATGCAAAGCAAGGATACAAAGTGGCGATGGTGGGGGATGGGGTAAATGACGCGCCAAGCTTGGCGGCGGCCTATGTGTCTGTGGCGATGGGCGCGCGGGGCAGTGATGCGGCGCTGGAGCAGAGCGAAGTGGTGCTGATGAAAGATCGCATTGAAAACTACCTGGCCGCGACAGATTTGAGTCATCGCGCGCGCACGATTATTCGGCAAAATCTGGCCATTGCTTTGGGCACCGTGGTGCTGATGGTGGCGGCCGCGATACTTGGTTGGATTCCGTTGAGCGTCGGAGTCTTTGCTCACGAGGGCAGCACCGTGGTGGTGTGCCTCAATAGCCTGCGGCTGTTGTTCGCGAAAGCATGGGATGGCTCTGACTTGCGAGCTGTTCCGTCTTAGAGTGCTAGTCCCAGGAAAAACAGGCCGACGACGCAGACGCTCAACCCGAACTTCATCGCAAAGGCGACGATACTGCCGACCACGGTACCAAAGCCGGCTTTACTGCCGGCTTTAAATGTGCGCCCGGCAACGAGTTCGCCGATAACCGCGCCTATCACCGGGCCGACGATCAACCAAAATAGCGGCGGCGGTAGGAAGAAGCCAACCAGGGCACCAAGCAGCGCGCCGAGCGTCCCTTTCCAACTAGCTCCGAAGCGTCGGGCACCCCACACGCCCATGACAATGTCTGCCAATTGGCCGATGAGTGTGAGCACTCCAGTCAGAATGACGATCTTCCAGGCAACGGAGGCATCCCCCATCCACAGCTTATGAATGATCACGCCCAGCCACACGATTAGACTGCCGGGGACCACGGGCAGCAATGAGGTGGCGAGCCCGAGCATGAAGATCATGCAGCTGACGCCGAGCGCGGTATATTCGATCCAAGTCATACCGGTAATCTGCGAACAACGCAGGGAAACTGAAAGTATAAAAATGTGACGGCTGCTGCGATCTTTGGGCATCGCCGAACTGTAAACTTGAAGTACTGCTTTTATCACCGAGCGAGCGATGCTTGTCCCACCAGTTCAGTGCGCGAATCGTTGCTCATCTTTTAGCGACCTGCCTGTTGCAACGGGGCCAATTTACAATTGCCATTTCAAAGTGCGGGGGCATTTTCGCCTGCTTTCGTTATGACAGATAAAACAGCCAATCAGGACAATTCGCATGATCTCTATGCGGTCCGCCTCCAAAAGCTTGAGAATCTTTGCAAGGAAGGGCGCAATCCCTTTCAGGCAAACTGCGCACAGACGCACACATCTGGCGAAGCTGTTAAACTTTACAAAGAAGGCGACGCCGACGAGGAGCAGCCGTTTGTTGCGGTCGCTGGGCGGATCACGGTCTTCCGCGTCATGGGCAAGGCGAGCTTCATTAAGATTCAGGACAGTGATGGTCCGATTCAGTGCTACGTCACACGCGACGATTTGCCCGAAGGCGAATACAATACATACTTTAAGAAGCTCGATTTGGGCGACATTATCGGTGTGGAGGGGCGTCTTTTCAAAACCAAGACCGGCGAGATCACCGTGCGTGCCGCCAAGTACACCTTGGTTTCCAAGGCGTTGCGCCCACTCCCTGAAAAGTGGGCGGGGTTGACTGACGATGACAAAATCTACCGTCAGCGTTATTTGGATTTGATTGTGAATCAGGATTCACGTCAGCGTTTCCGTCACCGCGCAAATATCATTAAGGAGATGCGCAAGTACCTGTGGGATCGCAGCTTTACAGAGGTGGAGACGCCGATGCTGCAGAGCGTTGCCGGTGGTGCGGCAGCCCGTCCGTTCGTGACGCATTCCAACGCCCTCGATTGCCAGTTTTACATGCGTATCGCGCTGGAACTGTATCTCAAGCGGATGCTGGTCGCTGGTGAGGATCGCGTATTCGAGATCGGCCGCGTTTTTCGCAATGAAGGCCTATCGCGCCGTCACAACCCGGAGTTCACCATGCTCGAGCTGTACCAAGCCTACACGGATTTCCGTGGCATGATGGAGCTCACCCAGGGCCTCATTCAACACGTTGCCAAGACAGTGATCGGCTCGCTCGAAATCGCACGTCCCGACGGCACCATCATCAACCTAGATGGCGAATGGCGCGAAGCGAAGTATAAGGATTTGATTATCGAAGCGACCAGCGATGCCGATTGGTTCAGCCATAGCCGCGAGGACAAGCTGGCGAAAGCCCGCGCGCTGAATATCGAAGTCGACGGCGAACTTGAGGATTACGAAATCACCAACAACGTGTTCGAGAAACTGATCGAGCCGACTCTGATTCAGCCGACTTTTGTGACGCATATTCCAAAGGAACTGTGCCCGCTGGCGAAGATCACCGTCGACGATGACAGCACGATCGATGTGTTCGAGCTGTGCATTAACGGCCAGGAAATTGCGCCGGCGTATTCCGAGCAGAATGACCCGATCATTCAGCGTAAGATGTTTGCCGAGCAGGTGGGCGAAGAAGTGCAGGACATGGACACCGATTTTCTCAACGCACTCGAACACGGTATGCCCCCGGCAGGCGGAATGGGACTCGGGATTGATCGCTTGATCATTCTGCTCACGGGTGCCGAAAGTATTCGCGACACGATTCTCTTCCCGAGCTTGAAGCCGCTGAAGAGCGCCGAGTAACTCGCGCGGCATGGTTGATTTTTCAAAAAGCCTGAACGTGCATGCGTTCAGGCTTTTTTATCGAGTAGAGAGGGGCACTGCTGACGCGTGCCAGTCGATGGCAGAGTGATGCACACTCGGACTTTACTCGCCGTGCGGCTCTGATATAAACAAGACGATGCCAGAGTTACCTGAAGTCGAAACGACACGCCGAGGAATTGCGCCCCATGTTGAGGGGGTGACGATCGAGGCGATTATCGTACGCCAGCCTCAATTGCGCTGGCCTATTCCGGATGCGGTACAGCAAGCGGTTGGGCTAAAAGTCGAAGCGGTTCGGCGACGTGCGAAATACCTGCTGCTAGACACCGCTCGCGGCAGTCTAGTGCTGCATCTCGGCATGTCCGGCAGCCTGACCGTGCAGCCGCAAAGCAAAGCGCCGATCAAGCATGATCATCTGGATATTGTGTTGCAGGGCGGCAACTGCTTGCGCCTGAATGATCCGCGCCGTTTCGGCGCCTGTCTGTGGCAGGGGGTGAATGAGCCACAACTTAAGCTGTTTCAAGCCTTGGGGCCGGAGCCGCTGACGGACGCTTTTAATGGTGATCTGCTGTTCAACCGATCGCGGGGGAAATCGGTGGCCGTGAAGAATTTTATTATGAACAACCATATCGTGGTGGGCGCCGGTAATATCTACGCCAGCGAGGCATTGTTTATGGCTGGTATCGATCCACGCCGCGCGGCCGGAAAAGTGAGTCGGGCGCGTTATCTGAAATTAGCAGAGCATATCAAGGCCGTGCTGGCCAAGGCGATCGAACAAGGTGGCACGACCTTAAGGGATTTCTTGGGTGCGGATGGAAAGCCTGGTTATTTCAAACAGGAGCTGCAGGCCTATGGGCGCGCAGGCGAGCCGTGTCGGCGTTGTTCGACGGTGATCCGCTCGGTCGTGATTGGTCAGCGCAACAGTTTCTATTGCCCAAAGTGCCAGCGCTAGCGGCCTTGGGAGTTGCAGGGCTTGAGCATGCTCAAGTCCATTTAGAAGCTGATAGGGGCATTTTTCGCGCAGTACGGTGCTTCGACCCGCGAAGGCTTTACGCTACGTAGACTGTTGCGCTAGCTCTTGTCCGGTGGAGTGACCAGTACGCGTGTCTGCAATCCCATTAGACGATCGGAAAATTCGTCGCCTTGCGGAGTATTACGCAGGGCGCGTTGTACCATGCCCATCTTGGCGTCAAGGTTGTCAATCATCGACACGAACACGGCTTCGGGCGTCGCAGCCATTGCAGCGGCGCCCCATTCCTTTTCGCCTTGATGGCTTAGAATGATATGCTCGAGGCGTTCGGTCAGGTCGGCGTTGAGTTTCGATTGGAGCGCGGCCTTGCGGGCAATGCGGAAGCCGATCACCACGTGCCCCTGCAGGGTGCCGATGCGGCTGACTTTGGCGGCAAATTCACCCTCGTATTCCTCCAGCTTGCCCATGTCGTGCAGAATGATACCGGCAATCGAAAGGTCCGCATCGACTTCCGGATAGAGTGGTAGCAACGCACGGCAGGCACGCAGCATGTGGGTGGTGTGTTCCAGCAGGCCGTTGTAATACGCGTGGTGCATACTCACCGCAGCGGGACACTTGCGAAAGCGGTCGCCCAGTTCACTGAGCACGCGCTGCACCGTTTCCTTGAGTTGCGGGTGTTGGATGGCGTCAACGCCTTCCACAATATGTGCCCACAGCTCGTCTTCGGATTCAGGTGGGATTTCGATCAGATGGGACATCATGCCCTCGGCTTCGGCCTCAGCCGCGTCGATTACCTCGGCCGCTTGCAGGCGAGGGGAGAAGCGCTCCTGATAATATTCGGTCTTGCCAGAGAGGCGGATAATTGAGCCCTCAGCGACTGGGTTGAGTGCCTTGAATACATCCGAATCCCCAAAACAGTTGGCATTAAAACTGCCGCCGCTGTCGCCCAGTTCGATACTGAGGAAGGGATTGCCGTTCTTGGCCGTCTTAGACGTCTTACGGCGAAGAATCAGAATGCAGCGAAAGGGGGCGGCAATATTAACGTCGATTCCCTTAATCTCCTGAACGGTTTGATAAGCAGACATGCCTCCAAGATGGCTGATGCTATCGTAGGTGTAAAGGTGGGAAAGGAGAAAGCCTTGCAGCTTTCGAGATTGATTCGGTGCTAGCGGCCGAGCGCGAAGCACGTCCCACGCGAGCCGCTTATGATACGATAGCTGCTGACCTTGTTACTAGGACCGCCGAGCGCGATGCACGTATGACAATGGCCGAGGCATCAGAGATGTCAGAGTTGGTTCCACAATGAATTGAAGTATCAGGACGACAAGCGGACACCACACTGACCCTTGAAGAAACTTCTGCTATAAATGACTGGTCAAGTGCAACGACCTCACGGCCCACCTTTTAGGTTGATGCACCCCAAAGCACTCGCTTCTACCGCTTCAAAATGACGGACTAGATTTTGAGATACCTATAAAGCTCTCAATTTAGGGCTGTAGGACAGGAAAATGAGCCTGTCCCTCAGTACTGCCCTAAGGCTTTAAGGCGCTTGGCATCTGCAAGGTCCATATTGTCATATTTGCGGCGCCAACGATGCAGTGTTTGCTCAGTGATCTCATGTTCGCGGCAAACCGCAGCGATCGACTGATCGCTCTGGGCCTGGCGCAAAATGCGCATTATCGATTCGAGGGAATGACGTTTCTTCTTCATTTGTCTGGGTCCTTTCTAAAGGCTCCAGACTAACATTTCAAGTGGTTCAGTTTAAAGGGGGCAGCGCAGGTGTTCTTTAAGTGGCGATTCTCTTGTTCTGAGGAGTTCAGGCACTTTGTGTCTGAAAGTTGCAATTCCCTGCATTTGGGGCAGCGATGGTGCAGTGTCTGTTTCGTGGTGGTCTTTCCGTCTTAGCCTGACGCAAAGACAAGGTAAGGTTGGAGCTTTGTTTGTCGGCTTAATGCTTAGCCTTGGCTGATAGTGCTCGTGCACTTTAAATGCAATAGATTATCCAGCTCTTTAATTGTAGTTGCAAGTTGCTTCGTCGCGTTGGCCTCTTTTAGGGTGCCCTTGCTTTGTTTTAGCTTCTTTTGTTGCCATAGGTAGCGGGCGAAAACTCTATCCTTATGGCAGAGTAGTGCGAGTGGTATTTCTAGGATACGTCTGTCCGTGTGGCGGCGGACTTCGAGTGAATTCGCTTTTACTTTGATGATTTTTGCGACGAGTTCTCGCCCGATCTTGTCTGAGAGAGTGTGGACTGATTTGAGTGCGCGCTGTGCTAATCTATTGCCTGGTTGGTCGGCTTTTGATCTCAGCGTAGTGCTGGTGGTTGCGAGGTTGAGTGGTTGCGGTGTGTAGCCGCTAGCAAATGATGCTGTGGTGCTGATTAAGAAAAGGATGAATGATAAAGTGCGCATGGCGGATAGTATTATACGGTGTTCCTATTGGTAGCGTTTGCGATGTCGTGGATCGTTGAATTGTCGCTGGTGTTTCGCTGGTGGCCTGTATGTGTATGGTCGCTATCTTTGGATGTAGTTCGCAACTGTCGTCTAACGGTTGGTTGTTTGAATATGTGCTTGTTATTTGGTTCTTTCTTAGTGTTGCAAGTTATTAAAGGTAAAAAGTGCATTATTTTACATAAAGCATAATTCGTGCCATTATTGTAGTGTTTTGGTCCGTTGCGAGTTTTTAGGCGTAGGGTGTTGCTGTGGATTGGGTTACTGGTTTTTTTTCTCTTTGATAAGTGGGTTTGTGGGTTTGTGGATTTGTATCTTTGTACGTGTTTACGTTCAGTTTGTGGGGGTTGCTGTTGGGTTTAGGGTACTGTGAGCTGCGCGCCAAGTGTGTCGGGGCAATTCGGGGCGCTGTTTTTTTGGGGGCACTAAAATGAGCCTGTCCCTAAAAACTGCCCTGTTTTTTTGAGGGCACTAAAATGAGCCTGTCCCTAAAAACTGCCCTAAAAACTCTAAACACTGCCCAAACACTGCCTGTCCCTAAACACTGCCTGACAAAGTCGTGTTCGTCTCGATTTTAGGGACAGGCTCGAAAGGGACTCTTGGCTAGGCGCGTGTCCCGGGGACTGTGCTTTCTGTCTTCAGCGCTACCTCGCCGCTCTCATGAGAGTCGACGAGGTTGATGGCCTG
>DOCS01000243.1 GCA_003503355.1 Opitutia bacterium | reverse complement strand
ATCAGCAGTGGCAATCCCAGCGAGCTCTTGCTTGGCAAGATTCACGCGCTCAAAGCCCAATTCGCGGTGCTCATTCTCACGTCCACGGAACTGAAGCGTGAGCTTCACCTTATGGCCATGATTGAGAAATCCTTCAGCGCGACGCAGCTTGGTCTCGAAATCATGATCACCAATACGAACACGGAATTTAATTTCCTTAAGCTTAGTCGCCTGCTGCTTGGTTTCCTTCTGCTTCTTGCTTTCCTCATAGAGGAATTTGCCGAAGTCCAAAATACGACACACCGGCGGACGCGCCGCGGGAGAAATTTCAATCAGGTCGAGCCCGACTTTCTTTGCCAGTTCCAACGCCTTACGGGGAGGCATCACGCCGAGGTTTGTGCCCTCGGGGCCAATCACACGTACTTCAGTCGCACGGATACGGTCATTTCTTCTTAAACCTTTCGGTCCACGATTACGGTTCTGATACTTGCCGCGATTATTCGGATATTTTGCCATTAATTGATTTGTAGATAACTGCTTGTCGCGGACCTGAACCTAAAGCCTGTATGAAAGTGGAAGCGGCTTCATGCTGCCTCAAAAAATCACTTAACGTTGTCGTAGCTTTCGGCCATAGAACCAAACAAGATGTGTAAGATGTAGAGGAATAAGCGAGCATTTCAACTCTTTTCGCCGTTTAGCCAGCCGCAAACTTAAAAGGGCCTAAATACTAAAGCTCTCGCCGCAGCTACAACTCGCCTTCGCATTTGGGTTGCTGAACTTGAATCCGCCGCCGACCATTTTATCTGAAAAATCTAAATGCGTGCCCCTCAAATACAAAGCACTCTTAGTATCAACCAGCACCTTGGCCCCCGACGAGCGCACCAGAATATCGCCGCGCTTGGTTCCAGCCACAAACTTCATTTTATAACTCAAGCCGTTGCAGCCGCCACCGGTAATCTTAATGCGCAGATACTCGCCCTTGTGTTCACGCGCGACCAGCGACTGTAGCTTAACACCGGCCGGTTCGGTGACCAGCACCAGCTTTTCATTGCCTTCACGGACGCCCTCTGGGAGCTCAAATTTCGTTTCTTCAGTCATTGTATTCATCACTCTAGCTCAGTCTTTCAAATTTTCAGCCTAGTTCCGACCTTTATCGCAATCGATCTGATCCTCGCTACGCACCTCGGAACAACGCTTCACATCAGTCAACTGCAGAGCAACCGAAAGTGCCGCCGCAAAACTGCCGGAGTCCGCCCGCCCTTGGCCTGCAATGTCAAATGCGGTCCCGTGGTCGGGGCTCGTCCGCACGTACGGCAAGCCCAGCGTCACATTGACCGCTGCATCAAATTCCAGCGTCTTCACCGCAGCCAAGCCCTGATCATGATAAGCCGCCACCACCACATCAAAGTCCCCCCGCCGTTGACGGAAAAATACCGTATCCCCCGGCAAACACTTGGACAATCCAGGCATCGAATCGCGCAAATAATCCAGCACAGGGTCCAACACATCGCGCTCCTCGTGACCGAGAATACCCCCCTCACCCGCATGCGGATTCAATCCGCACACGCCAATTCGCGGCGCTTGCACCCCAAATGACTGTGCTAGATCATACGCGCGCCGCACTGCCAGCTCGAGACAGTCGGCCGTTAAGGCATCCGCCACTTCACGCAATGGAATGTGCCAAGTGGCGAGCACCACCCGCAGCTCGTTACCGACAAACCCCATAGTGGGCTGCCCTCCCCAGGCCTCGGCGAAAAACTCGGTCTGCCCCGGATGCTGAAAGCCGACCTGCTGCAACCAGTGCTTACTAACTGGACCGGAAACCACGCCACGAAAGCGACCGTCGATACAACCGCGGGCAGCCGACTGCAATGCAGCCAAAGCCAACGCAGCCCCTTCAAGCGACGGCTGCCCCGGCACAATCTGAAAATCCGCGGGCCCCACCGCTTCAAAGTCGATGCCCAATTCGGCCGCCAATGGTGCGGCCCAACTAGCCGGGCCCAGCAACACACAGTCCCTGGCACGCTCAGGTGCACCACGCAATGCCCCGGCAATCACCTCCGGGCCAATCCCCGCGGGATCACCACATGTAATCGCCAACGGCAGGCGCGCGGCACCACCTTCATTCTGTTCCACACTCATACTTTGGCTGCTCAATTCGAGCCGTTCGTCGACTGAACAAAACCACGCTTACCATGCTCAAAAAAGGCCAAGAAGCGCGCGCCGGGGGCCGTGATACCAAACTCATGTTCACGCACCGCCTCAGCCGCCTTCTTTTTCAAATTACCGCCACCGAAATAAACCGCGCGGTAGCACTTCTTCAAATCAGCAAGCTCTGGACGCTCAAAACCACCCCGACGCAGGCCGACCATATTCAAGCCATGCGCGTTGCTGCGATCAGCCGCCATCACGTAAGGTGGCACATCGGCAGTGATCGCGGCATTCCCAGCAATCATCGCGTACGTACCGATCCGGCAAAACTGATGAATCCCCGCACCGCCGCCAATAAAGACATTGTCACCGACAGTCACATGCCCGCCCAGCATCACATTATTCGCCAGCACAACCTCTTTGCCCAACTGGCAGTCATGCGCTACATGCGCCTGTGCCATCAAGAAACAGCCATCGCCCAGCACTGTATTAACTCCATCGCTGGATCCGCGATGAATGGTGCAGCCCTCGCGAATGATCACGTCATTGCCAATCACCACACCACTCTTGGTCGCGGGATCAAACGTCAACGACTGCGGATCCCCGCCGATCACAGCAAACGAATCCACCGATACTGAGTCCCCGAGGACAACTCCACGCCGTAAAATCACGTGCGCCGCCACAGTGCACTGCTCTCCAAGAACGGCCCCGTCCTCAATCAGCGCATACGGACCAACAACAGAACCTGCACCAATTACAGCAGTTTCAGAAACAATAGCAGTAGGATGAATCGACATAGCCGACAACAAAGGAGCCTTTTTCAAATTACTCAAGTGAGTAAGTGAAACATTGCAAATGCCCGCTGGGCAGCCTGGAGGTGGAGGGCAATGCGCCGTCATTGCCAACGTATCTGCGAGACAGGACGAAACCGACGATGAACTCAATCCATGACAACTCAATGTCGCCGAAGAAACAAGGCCAGTGCACCTTGATTCCAGCCGTTGCTTTGCGGACGCTGTCGATGCGTCACCCCAGAGTGCTTCAGAAAACGAGGCAGAGCATCGGGGCGATCTCCAGGGTTCCAGTGCATCCAGCAGCCTTTGCCATCGATCATACCCGCAGCACTCGCCAGAGGCAGCACGGCATCCACCACCAGTGTATTCAGGCGTTTTTCACCGATCATATTTGAGAAAATCAATTCGCTCAGCATCGAGCGCACCTTCGGCAAGCCGACGGCTTTGCGGAAAGCAGGTGTGGGTAGCGCGGCATCCACCCGCGGGATTTTTTTCAAACAATCCGCCAAACGATCCGGCCAGTCCGGATGAGTCTGCATCATCTCACGATACTGCCCCAAGCGCCGGCGCGGATGATTCGCCGGCCTCAGCCCAGCGATCCTCCAGCGCGATGCCTCCGCCGCGAACAGTTCATCGACATCGATGCCAGCAGAACGCCAAGCAGGCAACGGATAGTGCGCCGCTAACCGTAGCATCGGCGCACGGTTGCGCGCATAGCCGAGCACCTCGAGGGCATACTCATGACATGCAGTCTCCCAACCGGACTGCTGTAAACGCTTGCTTGCATACGACAACTTCTGCGCCCACCGCACGTTGGCCTGTCCTTGTAATATCGACAGCCGTTGCTCCAAGGGTTTGCGCAAGAATCGCTCCACCCACTCGAGTTCGTCCTGCTGTTCCAATTCCAGCAGCGCTT
Source organism: Opitutia bacterium (assembly GCA_003503355.1). Classification (GTDB taxonomy): domain Bacteria; phylum Verrucomicrobiota; class Verrucomicrobiia; order Opitutales; family Coraliomargaritaceae; genus Lentimonas. Next base: position 2,146 of record DOCS01000243.1, on the reverse strand, counting down.
CGTCCATAGCGTAAGACTCCAGGTCACGGTTCAACACCGGCATCAGATACAACACCTCCGGAGCCTGCCCCTTTGAGGTCCGCACCGGATTCGGATGCCTGCGCTCGGGGTGCAACACTACATGCAGCACCACGCGATCAAAATTCGAATCGCGCTCGTGCTCGTGCTGATGCCAATCAGATACATTAAAATGCACTTCCACATCACCGACCACTGGCACGCCATCGATCAGTAACTGCGCTTCCTTAAAATCTGGCCCCTCTTGTAAATTCCAGCGCCCTGGATCCTTCACCGCCAGCGCTTTGCGAGACCCCGTCAACAGCTCCTCGGTGGCAAAATCCTGCCGCAGCCAAATCTTCTGCACCACCCGTTCCGTCAGAGTAAACGGCCCGTACAGCCCCTGAATTTCTTCGATGTATTCAGCATGCATTGAATCAAGCAGTTAAAAAGGCAGTCGGCCGTAAAAGGCGCAGACAAACAGCCAAGACCAACGCCACACTATAACGCAAACGATGCCAGGCGCAAAGTGTTGGGTGCGATCGTTGACCCGCTCGAATACACTGCAAGCAAACTGGCGCGAACAACTCTGCAGCGCCCCGACCACCTCCAACGGCTCGGTTCAATTACCAATCAATATCGAGGCCATTCTTCCACTCGCGGGCATTCGCTTTGCGACGACGCTGCGCATCTTGAACCAGACGGGCATCACACGCGCGCGCCCACTCAAACAGCTCCTCTGGGTTGAGCGCGATCGCTCCGTTGGCACGTGTCGATTCGCGCACCATGTTGTCATGACTCACCACCGTGACGCGGGCCGCATTCGAAACACGCGCCACAATCCGCTCGATTACCCCGTCTGCCGTGAGCGCAGCGGGGGCATAAATGTATTCAAAGGTCTTATTGCCGAAGGGATGCTCCACTTCGAGCGAGTCATTGCGGCTATCCAAAATCAAGGCAGTGCGCACACCTTCGGCGTCGTGTATCGACGAGACCATCTCCGTCAGCCGATCGCGGGCGCTATCCATATTATCCCGCAAAGCATCACGCAACTCATCGGTCGCACAAATGACATTGTACGCATCAATCAGGAGGTAACGCTCTTCAGGCATTCGGGGAATACCACACGACAGACCAACGACGTCAACGCTTCAAGTGACACGGACATGGCTGCCTTGCAGGCACAGAAAGCCATTCCTATTCACAAAAATGATTCCTTCCCCGAACTCGGCGTGAATCGCGAATTGATCTCAACTGCAAAACTGCCACACTCCACGTTATTTGCATGAAATCGATTCGATCCATTACCTTTGCTGTCAACTCGTCCAAGCCCGGCGCGGCTGCCGTCGCGGAAAGCCTGGCGGCCCTCGCAAAGCGTGAGGGTGTCGAGACTCGCATCACCAAGGACTACCCGCTGGCAGCGGATGCACTCATCGGGCAGGACCTGTGCTGCGCGATCGGAGGCGACGGCACCTTGCTCGGCGTGCTCGACGCAGCGCTCGAATCAGGCTCCGCGGTGCTAGGCATCAACCTCGGCAAGCTCGGGTTTCTCGCCACGTTCACCGAAAACGAAGCCGCCAACGACCTGCCGGCGCTGATTAAAGGCAACTACTCGATCGCGGAACGCTCGGTGCTCTACTGCACAACGGCCAAAGGCGAAAGCGTTTGCGGCCTCAATGATGTGGTGATCAAAGAAACGCAAGGCAGTGGATTAATTCGCCTGTGCGTCTCTGCCAACGGCAACCCCGTCTCCGAGTATCATTGCGACGGCCTCATCTTCTCCACCCCGACCGGCTCGACCGCCTACAATCTTTCCGCGGGCGGTCCAATCATCGGCCCGAAAGTCAGTGCGATCGCCATGACGCCAATTTGCCCCCACACCTTTGGTAACCGCTCGGTCATCTTCGACCACTCCACCGACATCAAAATCGAAAGTGGCGAACCAGGCCCCTGCCCACGCATCACCATCGATGGGCGTGTACGTTTTGAGGCGGACGGCAATTTCCCAATCGAAGTCACCGTAGCCGACAAGAAATTTCGCCTGATGCAAAACCCCGACCACTCTCACTTTGCCATTGTTCGCGACAAGCTCAACTGGGGCGGACCCGCGATTCGGTAATCGTATTGAAACGCGGCCGTGCGCAATCAA
>DOCS01000221.1:543-3607 GCA_003503355.1 Opitutia bacterium | reverse complement strand
GTAGCGCTTGTCGGCTTTGAGCTGTTTGACGTAGTCGATCGCGGCTTGTTCGCTGAGGCCGCCTTGTTGCGCGACGATGTCGTGCAGCGCCTTGTCGACATCCACCGCCATACGGCTGGCATCGCCACACACGCAGAACGAGGCACCTTCCTGCAACCAGGTGTACAGTTCCTTGGCGTTTTCACGCATGCGATCCTGCACGTAGACCTTTTTCTCTTGGTCGCGGGAGAAGGCGACGTCGAGTTTGCTGAGTACACCATCCTCGAGGTAACTCTGCCATTCGGTTTGATACAGGAAGTCAGTCAAATAGTGCTGGTCGCCAAAGATCAGCCAGTTTTTGCCTGCGGCACCGGTGGCGTGGCGCTCTTCCATGAACGCGCGGAATGGCGCAATGCCCGTGCCGGGGCCCACCATAATAAGTGGCGCATCCGGATTGGCGGGTACTTTGAAATGTTTGTTGGGTGTGACGAAGATGTCGACTTTGTCGCCTTCTTCGACGCCTTCCGCCAAAAAGGTGGAGCAGACGCCTTTACGATTGCGGTTGTGCGCATCGTAACGAACCACGCCGACCGTGAGGTGCACTTCGTCTTCGTGTGCCTTGGGGCTGGAAGCAATGGAGTAGAGGCGTGGCGGCAACTTGCGCATCACACTGACTAGCTCATTGGCGGTCATGTCCGGCGCTGGGAATTGCTGCAATACATCGATCAATTCACGACCATATAAATAGTCCTGCAGCTGCTTCTTGTTTTCGGGTTGCAGCAACGCGTCGAGCTCGGCGCTGTTTGAAAGCGCGTAGTAGCGTTTGAGCACGGGCAGGGAAATGCCGGTCACGTCGAGTTTGGTGGTGAGTGCCTTGCGCAGGCTGCAATCGCCATCCTTTAGTGTGACGGTGCTTTCGGGGTCGAGCCCAGTGATTTTTAAGATGTCATCAACCACATCAGCGGCGTTGTGTGGTACCACTGCCAAGGCATCGCCGGTTTCGTAGGTCAGCCCAGAACCGTCGAGGTCGAATTCCAAGTGGATGGTTTCCTTGGCGGAGCCTGCGCCGTTCAACAGCACGCGCTCGGTCAGAGTGGCGGGAAATGGGTTTTTGCGCGAATATTTGACCGCTGCAGGTGCCGCAGCGGGAGCCGCGATCGCGGGTGCCGCCGCTGGAGCGGCCGCTGCCTTGAGGGCGGCGAGTGCGCCTTTCTGCCAAGCCGCGAAATCGTCGTCAAAATCAACATCGCAGTCTTTGCGATCGTACACGCGTTGGCCGCCGAGGGCTTCGAGGCGCGCATCGATATCGATGCCCATTTTGCAAAAGAATTCGTAGCTGGTGTCGCCCAGTCCCAGCACGGAGAAACGTGTGCCGTCGAGTTTTGGCGCTTTGTCGCCCATCAATGCTTCGATGAAATCAATCGCATTTTCAGGGGGATCGCCTTCGCCCCAGGTGCTGACGATGACGAGTAGATTTTCGACACCCTTGAGTTTGGCAGGCTTAATGTCGCCCATGCTGACCGCTTTGGCTTTGAAACCCAGAGCTGCGGCGGCTTTTACTGTCTGGTCCGCCAACCCTTCCGCATTGCCGGATTCCGAGCCGAATAAAACGGTGAGCTCAGGAGCCTTGGTCGGTGCGACCGCCGCGACTGGCGCAGCTACAGTACCGCCTTGTCCAGCGCGCAGGCCGCTGAGGTAGCCTTCCAGCCAAACCATTTGGTCTGGTTGGAGATTCGGCAGAAATCCGTTTAGCCATTGCACCTGCTCGGGTGCGAAGGGGGCTGTTGATGGAAGAAAAGCGTCAGTCTTGCTCATAGTATGGTGCGATTTAAAAATAAAATATGAAAAGCACAGAGCGCCTGAAATGCTAGCACGAATTCGGCTAATTTAATCGATACCTTGGTTTTTGAGTGACAAGCCCAAAAATGACCGCCCAGTTTTTGTCGCAAGATTTATCTTCGGTTCCCGCGATGATCTGTATTTACACCAGACCGCAGAATCCATTTATTCTCTTTTAGATTATGATTTCCGACAGTCAAACACCACAAAAACTGCACAAGAACGAAGGTATCAAAGACCGCAGCAATTATTTGCGCGGCACCATTCTGGAAGGACTGGCCGATGTCTCGACTGGTTCGATCGCAGCCGATGACCAGCAGTTGACGAAATTTCACGGTTTGTACCAGCAGGACGACCGCGACGTGCGCAGTGCGCGCCGCAAGCACAAGCTGGACAAGGCGTATTCGTTTTTAGCGCGTATCTGTCTCCCGGGTGGCATCTGCACGCCTGAGCAGTGGATTGTGATGGACGAACTCGCTAACTATTGCGCGTTCAACACACTCAAGCTGACCACGCGTCAGGCGTTTCAGTTGCATGGCATTTTGAAGGGCAACCTCAAGGACGTCATCAGTCGTTGTAATGATGTGGCGATGACCACGCTCGCCGCCTGTGGTGACGTGAATCGCAATGTGATGTGCAATCCCAATCCCTTTGCGTCTGAAGTGCATGCGCAGGTGCAACAGATCACGGATGAGATCGACGCACACCTCAAGCCGCAGACACCCGCGTTTTCCGAAATGTGGCTGGATGGTAAGCCGCTCAAACTGACCGTTGAGCAAGCTGCAAAGCGCTCTCTGGATTGTGGCGGCACCGACGTGGAGCCGCTGTACGGCAAGACCTACCTTCCACGTAAATTTAAGATCGCTGTGGCGATTCCGCCTTATAACGACGTCGATATTTTTGCGAACTGCCTCGGCTTTATCGCGATCATCGAAGACGGCAAACTCGCTGGCTTCAATGTCACCGTCGGTGGTGGCATGGGCATGACGCATGGTAATGAGAAGACATTTCCGCGCTTGGCCGACGTGATGGCATTCTGTACGCCTGAGCAAGCAGTTGCGGTGGCAGAGAAAATCGTCACCATTCAACGCGACCACGGCAAACGCGAAGAACGCACCAACGCACGTTTCAAATACACCGTTGAGCGCCTCGGCGTCGACTGGATCCGCGAGGAGCTCGAGACACGTCTCGGTTATAAGCTCGAAGACAAGCGTGACTACACATTCACCAGCACGGGCGACCGCTA
>DOCS01000221.1:294-460 GCA_003503355.1 Opitutia bacterium | reverse complement strand
CAAGGTGCACACCGGCGACTTCCGCCTCACCGGTAATCAGAACCTGCTGATCGGTGATGTCGATGCGGCCGACAAGGGCAAGATCGACGCGCTGGTCGAGCAGTACAAGCTCGATGCTTACAAGACTGCATCCGGAATGCGTCGCAGCCAGATCGCTTGCGTATCG
>DOCS01000221.1:0-141 GCA_003503355.1 Opitutia bacterium | reverse complement strand
GGTGAGATCGGTCTGGTCGGCAAGGTTCCAGGCAAGTACAATCTTTACCTCGGTGCCGGCTTCGATGGCGAGCGCTTGAACAAGCTGTACCGCACATCCATCACTCACGAGCAGATTATCGACGAGCTGCGGCCGATTCTA
>DOCS01000043.1:5608-8160 GCA_003503355.1 Opitutia bacterium | reverse complement strand
GCAGGTATGGCGCACTGACCACGTGCTTGTGGCATTCCGTGTCGCTTCAGCGAGTCGTTCCACGTCAGCCGCCAACACTCGCGGGATGCGTAAATACATAGCCGTTTGCCAGCTCCCGATAGGCAGTCACCTGTTGCGCCTCCCAATTCGTGTCGCGTCCGAGCTCCATCGCAAGAATGTTGGCGACGGTTGCCGCGGCTTCAATCGAAGCTGTGGCATTGAGCAACAAGGCGCGTATGCGGCGCGCTAGCACATCCTCTACGGTGCGTGCCATTTCCTCCCGGGCATGCCAGACGATTTCGGCTTTTTGGTAGGGCAGCGCGGGGTGCAGTTTTTGGCCTAATGCTGGATCTGCTTGAATGATTGCTAGGATACCAGCGGCATTCGATCCATACAGCTTCAAGTTTTGTGAGCTTGATGTGGTCTGCGTCCATCCGTGGATCGGTTGTGTTTCGGTGGGGCAGTGTGTCGGCTCGATGCCCATCGATTTCTCGGCTTGGTCGATCACGTCTTGTGCCATTTTTCGATAGGTCGTCCACTTGCCACCTGTGAGGGTAATTAAACCGCTATTGCTGATCAAGATAGTGTGTTCGCGCGAGAGCGCAGCCGTATCGGATGAGTCGCCAGATTGAACCAGCGGTCGCAACCCGGCGAAGATGCTGAGAACATCGCTATCACTGGGGGATTTGGTCAGATACTGGCCGGCATGCGTCATCAAGAAATCGCGCTCTGCTTGCAGCGCACGTGGTTCAAGACTCTTAGAATTTACTGGTGTGTCCGTGGTGCCGACCACGACCTGATCATGCCATGGCACGGCAAACAGCACGCGCCCGTCGTCTGTCTTTGGGATCATGATGGCGGCTTCACCCGGCAGGAAATGCTTTGGCAGAACGATGTGAATGCCTTGGCTGGCGGTGATGATCGGTGCTGTCTGCGAATCATCCATATGCCTGAGTTCGTCGACGAACACCCCTGTGGCATTAATCACCGTTTTGGCATATACGGTAAATTGTGTGTCATTTTCGAGGTCGTGAATCTCGACGCCATTAATGCGCTCGTTGTCTTTGGCTAGCCCGACGCAGCGGCAGTAGTTGAGGACCGCTGCGCCGTGCTGTTCGGCAGTCTGCGCCAAGTTGATCGCCAAGCGTGCATCATCAAATTGACCATCGTAGTAAATGACGCCTCCGAGCAGGTGTGCTTGTTCCAAGGTGGGAATCGCATCGATGGTTGCCTCTCGACTTAAATGGCGGGAGGGCTGAAGCCCGAGTTTGCCGGCCAGCTGATCGTAAACCTTCATGCCAATTCCGTAGAAGGGACCTTCCCACCATGCATAGTTGGGAATGACAAATGCCTGCGAGTGCACCAAGTGTGGGGCGTTTTGTACCAGTCGTCCGCGCTCGTGCAGCGCCTCCAGGACGAGCGAGACATTACCTTGCTGCAGATAGCGTACGCCGCCGTGCACCAGTTTGGTCGACCGACTGGAGGTGCCTTTAGCGAAGTCACACTGTTCGAACAGCGCGACACGGTAGCCGCGCGCAGCGGCATCGACGGCGGCCCCTAGCCCCGAAGCACCGCCGCCGATGATGACGATATCAAACGGTTGCTCCGCCGAGTGCACGCGGTCTAGTGAGGTGGAACGTTTCATGTGTGCTCTTGGGCTGTTGGTTGCCAGTTTTTTGTGCGTTGAATTGCTTGCTCCCAGCCGTGCCGTTGGTCCGCCATTTGGTTCGCATCGCGTTGTGGCTGGAAAGTCGTGTCACGGCACCAATTGGCAGCGATCTCGTCGCGATTCTTCCAGAATCCGACGGCTAGGCCGGCGAGGTAAGCGGCTCCTGCGGCTGTGGTTTCGATGCAGTTTGGACGCACCACGTCTGCCTGCAGGAGGTCTGATTGAAATTGAAGCAGCGGCGTGCTCTGAGAAGCGCCGCCATCGACGCGTAATTCTTTCAATGCGATGCCGCTGTCTTTTTCCATCGCGGTAATGAGATCGGCACTTTGAAATGCAATTGATTCGAGCGCGGCTCTGCAGAAATGCGCACGATTGGTGCCACGCGTGATACCAAAGGCAGCACCGCGTGCATAAGGATCCCAGTGCGGGGCGCCGAGGCCGGTAAAGGCGGGGACCAGATACAAGCCGTTGGCGTCAGGCACGCTAGCCGCCAATTCGCTCAGCTCTTCGGCCGAGCGGACGAGTTGCAGTTCGTCACGCAACCATTGAACCACTGCGCCTCCAATGAAGACCGACCCTTCCAATGCATATTCAGTCTGCGTGCCGATGCGCCAAGCTACCGTGGTGAGCAAGTTGTTGTGTGAACGTACCGGGACTGCCCCCGTATTCATCAGCAGAAAGCAGCCGGTGCCGTAGGTGTTTTTGACCATGCCAGGGGAGAAACAAGCTTGGCCAAAGAGGGCGGCTTGCTGGTCGCCGGCGACCCCCGCGATCGGCACACCCGCGGGTGCGAGGCGTTCGCTTACCTTGCCGTACACTTCGGAGCACGATTTGATCTCCGGAAGCATACTGCGTGGGATCTCGAATAATTCCAATAGCTCGT
>DOCS01000043.1:0-5585 GCA_003503355.1 Opitutia bacterium | reverse complement strand
CCGTCGGTGAGTTGCCAAAGGAGCCATGCATCGACGGTTCCGAAGCAGAGTTGGCCGGCCTGTGCTTGGCTCCGCGCGCCCGCCACGTGTTCCAGAATCCACTGTATTTTAGTGGCAGAGAAGTAGGGGTCGAGCCGTAGGCCGGTTTTCTGCCGGACCATGGGCTCATAGCCGTCAGCTTTGAGTTGAGTGCAGCGGTCCGCAGTGCGTCGATCTTGCCAAACGATGGCATTGTAGAGCGGTATGCCTGTGTCTCGGTTCCAGACGATGGTGGTTTCACGTTGATTGGTGATTCCCAAGGCTGCAATGGCCTCGGCGCCAAGGCGTGTTGTTTGCAGTACTTCCGAAAGGGTGGCGCGTTGACTGGTCCAGATTTCAGTTGGATCGTGTTCGACCCAACCCGGCTGGGGGTAGATCTGTTGGAACGCTTGTTGGGCAGTGGCTATGATCTCGCCGGAATGATTGAAGAGTATGGAGCGGGAGCTCGTGGTTCCTTGGTCCAGGGCGAGGATGTAGTTTTCCGGGGGCATGGGATTGCAGGTCAGGGGCGTGATCCGAATGCCATTAGTATGCAGATCGTTTGATGAATGGTCAAACCCTAGAATACGGGCACTCGGGTCGTCGGTCGATCGGGGTGGTGCAGCAAGCGTAGCGCGCTCAAATCAATGTTCGACAACTGTGCTTGTGAAACTGAAGCACGTCCTGTTACGTTGCCATCTCCCGCTTTTTATGCCAGATCACTTTCGGTTCCCTCGTCATGCTTCACATCGTTTTATATAATCCTGAAATTCCGCAAAACACCGGCAATATTGGTCGACTCTGCGCGATCACTGAGACGCGCTTACACTTGATTCACCCGCTCGGTTTTACGATTACGGATAAGCACTTAAAGCGCAGCGGCATGGACTATTGGCATTCGCTGGATGTACATCATCACGACGATTGGGCAGCGTTTAAGGCCAGTCCTCATGCGCCACAAAGGCTTTTTCTTTTTACGACCAAAGCCGATAATGTGTACTGGGATGTGGGCTATCAGGACGGCGACGGGCTAGTTTTCGGTAGTGAGGGGCAGGGCGTACCCGACTGGCTACATGCAGAGCTTGAGGGGCAGCGACTGACTATTCCCCACAAGAATACAAAGATGCGCTCCTTGAATTTGTCCACCTCCGCGGGCATCGCGACTTACGAGGCTTTGCGGCAACTCTCAATAGGATAAGAAGGTAGTCTTGATTGATGCGGTACAGCGATCTTTTGCCTGTGCGACGTGCACAGCCTTGCAATAAACCTAAGAGTTCAGATGTTCGGATGATCTGCCCCCATTGCCGACGTCGGCGCTTTGTTGGATCGGGGGCATGCGCTCGAGGTCCTGATGCGGCGCTCACGTCGAGCCGCAACGACGAGCGAGTTACTTGAATTCGCTAGGTGTGGCAATCAGCGCACCGAGGAAAACCAATTCCGTCTCGCCGGTATTGCGGATGGCTTGTGTCTCTCCATCGCGAGTGATTTGTAACGTGCCGGGCGTAAAGGCATGCTCGACTCCGTTGTCGACCACGATCCCCGTGCCCGAAATGCAGTAGTAAAAGTCCTCATCACCATTGTGAGAATGTGCCCCGACACTAGCGCCAGGATCGAGGCGGACGACGCCAACACTCTTAATCGCGCTCCCAGGGTACAGATCCAGGAGTTTGTGGGCATAGGCGGTTCCGTTGCCACCGCGCACGTTTTCGGCTATCTCGGGGACGATCTCGTGAACATTATTAATCATAGGTTTAAATATAAAAACATAACGCAGGCTGTCATTAAAAAACGAGTCGCTTGACGGAGCAATTTTAGCGCAGACTGCTGCTGCTTGTGATCGCTGTATCGCTGCGCATCTTTTCGGTGTAGTCTTTTAATTGATCGCAAAACCCGACGAATGCGTCGATCGGTGCGTCTGTTGTGACCGCAGTCGAAATGGATTCCAGTAGATTGATCACCACAGGGTCTTTTCGTAAATAGGTTAGTCCTTTGAGTTTATGTAGAGAGTCGTGTTTTGCGCGCGGATGACTGCCATGAAGTGCCTCGCGCAGGTGCTCCAGTTCTGTGCTAAAGGCTGCGTGGTAGCGGGCTTGTAGTTTCGCGGCACTGTCCCCATTCTTGCTCGCTAGATAATTGAGTAGGCTGTCATCTGCGCTAGGTGTGGTCGTTTTTTCTACAGGGCGTGTCTGGTCCACCAGCGCTTTGATTGCGTTGAAGTTGAGCGGCTTCTGAATGAAGTGATCAAAGCCAGCCTTTATGCAGCGCGCTTCGATCGTAGCAGTGGCGTGAGCAGTTACTGCGACGAATGTCGGGGCACGTATGTCACGCCTCGATAGCGCGGCCTTGACCACCTCGATGCCGCTTAAATTCGGCATGTTAATGTCCAACATAGCCATGTCGAAGTCGAATTGCTCGAGTGCTTGCAGTGCCTGCGTGCCATCGAGGACCTCGACGACCTCGGCTCCATGCTCCTCGAGAACTTGTTTCATGATATCGCGGTTGAAGTCCATATCGTCGGCGATGAGGACCTTTGGTCGGATATGAGGGCCGTGGCAGCTAGGCGCTGGCTGTTTGGTATGACGAGTCATCTGTTTGCCAAGAGTCAAGGGGAGTTTGAGAGAGAAACGAGCGCCGCTTTCGATGCGCGAGTCTATATCCAAGGAACCGTTCAGTAAGCGAGTTATTTCGGAGGCAATCGCGAGGCCGAGCCCGGTTCCGTAGGCTTGGTTTTCGCCGGGCTTTGATAGCCGGGTAAATTTTTCAAAGATGTAGCGATGTTTGTCTTTCGGGATACCTGGGCCGGAATCAGTGACCACGAAATTCGCACGAATGGTAGTGCCCTCAGTGCAATAGTTAAGGCCGATCGTCACATGGCCTGTTGAGGTGTATTTGACCGCATTGGATACCAAGTTGATGAGTACCTGTCGAAGTAGCACAGGGTCGCCGATCCATTCATATGTCACTTCAGGTAGTTGTAGCTCTAGTTGCAGGCCTTTCTTCTCGGCTAAACTGCGGTGCATGTCGATGACTTCGGTCACCAGTTCGGGCGCATCAAATGGCACCTGCCGAACACTGATCTGTGTTGATTCGAGGCTAGCACAATCGAGTGTTTGGCGAAGTAATTGGCTGAGGTGATTGGCACATGAATAGAGTTGCTTGACTCGTGCCGAGGTTTGTTCGGTATGCGTGATATCATCGCGCATCAGGCGGGAGATGTCTAGGATGCCATTGAGCGGATTGAGGATTTCATGGCTCATGCAGGCCAGAAAGTCCTGCTTTACTTGATTGCTTTCAATTAATTCGCTCTGGCGCTGCTTTAGAGCAACCGTCCTCTGCTTGACGATTTGCCTCAGTAGCAGATTGCGTTTGTGTAGGCGTAAACTCCACAAGGTTGCGAGTGCTGCAATAAAACCAGAGGTCAGTATGACGTGTTCAATATGCATTCACGGTTTGGTAGGGTGGGGGATTGTGATACTCAGACGAGTCGATTGTCTCTCGGACACAAGTAGGCGAGCGCTCGCGCTTAATCGGATTGCCTTCTGCGCTTCGAAATATGAAAGCGCACCGAGATGACGCCCATTCTTAGTATTGAGCGGTTGACGCAGGTCGGCTTGTTTTTGCCATCGCTCGATGGGTGCGGTGCTGTTCAGGCTGATGCGATCCTGATAATTTTTTGCAACCTGTAATGTATCGTCAGGCGTATGACCTGTTGTAGGCATGTGGGCCGAACGTTCCACTGTGAAGTTGATTTCGCTAGCCACGGATCTGTGGGCATCCCTTTCGTTGGCCCGATACTGAGCCGTTCTGGCTTCATCGTAGTATTCAAATGAAGAGGCAAAGGTCGTCGTTGAAAAAAACAGCGACCAGATCATGCCGTGGAACGATGTTCGGCGCCTCTGAGGTAAGCAGTTAATGAAAAATTGTTTCATTTTTTCATTAAAGGGCTGATTCTGACGGTTCTGTGCAAAGTAAAGTCTAATTTGTCTTCCGTCAGATATCTTGCAATGGTAAATGTAAAAAATATATTTAAAAAACGGGTTTTTTGCTCATCTATTAGTTGTTAATATTAACAGTCTGCCAAAATCAGAACCAGCCGCCTATCAACCGTTTAGTTTATACTTCAAGTCACCTAAGGGGCTATTGATTTCGCGAGTGAACCATACAGAGACAGCCCATGTGTAATCGCAGTGAAAATGGTCTAGGGTTCAGGGGCTTCCTATGGGCTTCAGGTAGGTTTTATTTCGTCTGAGCAGTTGGAAGCGTTAAATTCGAGAGGTTGTGATCGAGTCATTTTAGAATAACTCGATAGTACGTAGGCTGTATGTCTGGTGTAAAAGTCGTGGCTCAATTTAGTGCGGTATTAAAGAAATAGATAATATGCCTCGCACAGTTACGTTATTTAATGTTTTCAAGTGTATGAGATCGATGGTAGTAGAAGATGAAGCGCTACTAAGCGAGGTAGTGGCGAGTGTGCTCGGTGCTGAATTTGAATCCAAGCACGTCGAGGAGGTCCGAGATGGTGAAACTGCTTGGGAACTCTTTCAGGCGACGAGCTTTGACTTTGTCGTTCTCGATCTGATGCTGCCCAAGCTAGATGGCTTAAGCTTGGCTCGACGCATGCTTAAGTTGGATCGAAACATTCGAATTCTGATTTTTTCGAGTGAGTGTGACGATTACACGATCCGCGAAGTCACGCGTAGTGGAGTGTTGGGATTCGTCGATAAGAAGGAACTATCGCTCGAGGTCCTATTTGCCGCAATTAATGAAGTCTCAGCTGGGTATCCGTATTATTCTGCCAATGCCCAAAAGCAGATTGCTAAGATGTGGGAAGATCCTCTCGCGTATTACAAACTACTTACGGAGCGTGAGTTTCATGCCGTTCGCTTAATTGCCCTAGGGCATGATCTCAAGACATCCGCTCAGGAATTACAGGTTAGTGAGTGTACTGTGCGTCGTCATAAGAAAAATGCGATGAAGAAGCTCAATATTAGTGATGAATCGAGTCTTATGCGTTTCGCGTTGGAGAAAGGTTTGGTGAAGTTCAAGGGCGGTCTGGATTGGACTGAGGTCTCGCACCAGAAGCACTAAGCGCACGCCAATCAATGGGTTGCTTCATGCATGGCCCAGAACGTACTGTATCGTTGATGAGCAAGCGATCGACGAGGCTTGCATTGCTCTGCCGACAGATTTGCCTTTCAAGTCTCTTGGGCAGGCCAACATTTGGTAGAAGTTAGATCGCCATGATTTCGCTGTCGTACGTGGATCGTCGTTTTTGCGCTTAACGTGTACCAGTGATTTGCGGATTGAATGGATGGTCAGAAACCACATCAAAATGGACTAAAAGCTACGCAGTGACCGCAGCGTTGAATGCTTTGCGGTCGGCGGCCTTGAAAAATGCGGTGCCGGCGACGAGTGTGTCCACGCCACGCGAGGTGCAGGCACTTGCGGTTTTGAGATCAACCCCGCCATCGACTTCTAGTCGGTAGCTGAGGCCGAGTTCTCCGCGCCATTGCGCCAGCGTTTCCATTTTCGGTAACACATCCTCGCGGAAGCTTTGTCCGCCGAAC
>DOCS01000182.1:8663-14875 GCA_003503355.1 Opitutia bacterium | reverse complement strand
TTCTCTTCGGCGGAGGAGCGGGCGAGGCTGGTGCCCATCGAGTAGCCGTTGTTTTCAATCACGAAAATCACGGGAATGTTCCAAAGTGAAACCAAGTTGAGGGTTTCCATGAAGGAGCCTTGGTTGACTGCGCCATCGCCGAGGAATGCCAATGCGCACCCTTTGAGGCCCTTGTATTTGAGTGCGAACGCGAGCCCAGCGCCTAGTGGTGTCTGGCCGGCGACGATGCCGTGACCGCCCCAGTAGTTCTTGTCGGGCGCGAAAAAGTGCATCGAGCCACCTTTGCCTTTTGAGCAACCCGTGTATTTGCCGTACATTTCGGCCATACACTCATTCATCGACATGCCGACCGCCAGTGCGTGGCCGTGGTCACGGTACGCGGTGATAATGTGGTCGTTCTCTTCCATGAGAGAAACGATGCCGGAAGCGACCGCCTCTTGGCCGATGTAAAGGTGAAGGAAACCACCGATCTTGCCTTGATTGTAGGCGCGTAGGGAGCGTTCCTCGAAGCGTCGGATCCCTACGATGGTGCGGTAGAGGTCAAGCTTGTCTTCTGTTGAAAGCGCTTTGTTGATCGGTGCATCGATGAAGTTTTGAGGCTCCTTCGTCGTGCTTGCTGAATTTTTCTTGGTAGTAGCCATAGTGGAGAATGCTACCGAAATTTGCATAAATCGCTGCGATGACAAGTAAATTGAGGATTCCCCCTGTGGGTGGCTCTACATCAGAGCGATGGCTGCTCAAGTGCTGCGGTCAGGTCTGTCGAGTCAACGTGCGAGGAGATGATCCCGTAATGCGGTCGAGATGGGGCGCTCGCCAAGCCAGATTTGCAGATAGTGAGCGGCAAATTCCTTTCCGGGGATCGTGACGAGCGGCTGGTCGTTGATTGCAAAGGTTGTGCCATCGCCTGGGGTGTAGGTTAGCGACGATTTGTCGCCGCGTTTGACCGACCGATAGCTAGCGTGTAGGCGTTCGGTCGGTTGAGCGATCGATTCGAGGATCTCGGGGCTGAGATTTTTGCGGAGCATATGATGCGCCGACTTTAGAATCGTGGCTTTGGGAATACTGCGCAGGTAACGAAATTCGATTCTGAATGCGCAGTCGCGGGCCAACACATCATTCGCAGTCGCATCCGCTGCTGCGAAAAGGGCGGCATCATACAACTTAAAGAAGACTTTATAAGTAGTGCGATGCTCGCCCATTTTCGGGAAACGCGCCCCATCAACTATGGCGGAGTCTGGGAAGAGGCTGCCGAACGCTGCAGCGAAGGGTAGCGTGCAGCCGACCAGCCATAGGACCAACGGGCGCATTGTCTAGATCTTTGGCTTGGGCACGATGGTGGAGAGGCCGCCATCAACCGTGATGATCTGTCCGGTTACAAAGCGCGCGTGATCTGAGAGCAGCCACTGTGCGAGGCTGGCAATGTCTTGCGGGCGCGCGATATCGCCGAGCGGGTGCATTTTTTTTGAAATCTCAAGCGCCTGCGGGTGGCTGGTCATCGGGCTTGCCAACGGCGTGTCCGTGAGGCTGGGCGCGATGGCATTGATGCGCAGGCCGCGCGGTGCGTAGGTCGCGGCCGCTGAGCGCACCATGGCGTCGATGCCGCCCTTGGCTGCTGCGATTGCCTCGTGGTTAGCGATCCCCGCTTGCGCTGCCGCGGTGCTGAAAAACAGGCAGGTGCCTTCGCTTTGCTTACTCATGAGCTTGGTCGCCGCACGCAGAGCGTAAAAAGCGCTGCTTAGATTAGTTGCTAGGGTGGCGGCCCAGTCTTCGTTAGAGGTGAGGTGTGCCGGTTTAATGAAGATCGAGCCGATCGCATGCGCGTAGCCGTCAATGCGGCCGCAGTCGGCGATGATCCGCTCAAAGCAGGCGCTCACTTCGCTCGGGTCGGTGGCTTCGCAGGTGTAGGTCTCGACGCCGGGCAGTCGAGCACGCAGCGAATCAAGCGTTGCGGTGTTGCGGGCAAAGCCGACCACACGGTGGCCGCTTTGCAAGAGTTGCTCGGCAAGTGCGGAGCCGATGCCCCCGCTGATTCCGCCGATGACGATGGTTTTGTGTTCTGTTTGATTCATTATAACACCAATCGTGCATAGGTGGTAATCATTACCAGCAAACCGTTCTCGGTCTCTTTAAATGCCACCGCTGCTGTGGTTGTAAGTCTGTAGTTGTGAGTGTCTGTTTGAATACTTGAACGCGCCTTGCTTGTAGTTTGCGCTTTCTGGCTTGAAAGCCTGCGCGAGGACCGCACTTTTGGCGACTGTCCAAATTTTTCCTGCTATGACTGAAATCGCAAAAGCCTACGAACCCAAAGAAGTTGAACAACGCTGGTATGCTAACTGGCTCGAAGCCGGATGCTTCAAGGGTGTCGCGGATCCCGCGAAGGAACCCTATGCGATCATGATCCCGCCACCGAATGTGACTGGTATGCTGCACATGGGGCACGTGCTGGACAACACCCTGCAGGACATTTTCGTGCGCCGCGCGCGCCTCGAAGGCAAAGCAGTGCTTTGGCAGCCGGGTACTGATCACGCTGGCATTGCCACGCAGACCAAGGTTGAGAAGCAAGTACGTGAAGCTACCGGTCAGACGAAGTACGACCTCGGTCGCGAAGCTTTCCTCGAAAAGGTCTGGGAGTTTCGCGAGGAATCCGGAGGTGTGATTCTTAACCAATTGCAAAAGCTGGGTGCGTCCTGCGATTGGGATCGCACCAGTTTTACCTTGGACGAAGACTATTCGAAGGCGGTGCTGGATGCATTTGTTAAGTTTTACAAGCGTGGCTACATCTACCGCGGCAAGCGCATGGTCAACTGGTGCCCGGCGACGCACACGGCAATTTCCGATGAAGAGGTGAACATGAAGCCGCAAAATGGCTTCTTTTATAAGATGCGCTACGAGCTGGTGCAGCCCGACGGCGAACGCACCCACCTCGAGATTTCCACCACCCGACCAGAGACACTTATGGGTGACACTGCGGTGGCGGTTCACCCCGAAGATGAGCGCTACAAGCACCTGATCGGCAAAACAATCTGGCGCCCGTTCCCTAGGGCGGAGATTCCGATCATCGGCGACGAGTATGTCGACCGCGAGTTTGGTACCGGTTGCTTGAAAGTTACCCCCGCGCACGATAAGAATGACTTCGAGATCGGTCAACGCCACGGCCTGGAAGTGATTGAGGTGATC
This sequence comes from Opitutia bacterium, assembly GCA_003503355.1. Lineage (GTDB taxonomy): Bacteria > Verrucomicrobiota > Verrucomicrobiia > Opitutales > Coraliomargaritaceae > Lentimonas. The sequence continues at coordinate 11,698 of DOCS01000182.1, read as the reverse complement.
GACCACGAGGGGAAGCTCAATCACCTAGCAGGTGAGGCATTCGATGGCATGGATCGTTTCAAAGCGCGCAAGGTTGCAGCACAGAAGCTCGAACAGATGGGCCTGCTGATCGAGCGCGAGAACTACGAAAATACCGTCGGTTTCTCGGAGCGTGGCGATGTGCCGATCGAGCCGCGCCTCTCGGAACAGTGGTTTCTTAAATACCCGAAGGTCGAGGAGGCCAAGCGAGCGGTTGAGAATGGTACGATCAAATTTCATCCCGACCGCTGGAAAAAGACCTATTTGCACTGGTTGAACGGTATTCAGGACTGGTGCATCAGCCGTCAGCTGTGGTGGGGGCACCGTATTCCTGTCTGGTATAAAAAGGACATTCCGCGCACCGAGCTCGATTTCGAGAATCCGGAACACGTGCATGTGTCGGTTGATGGTCCGTCCGACCCTGAAAGCTGGGAACAGGAAGAGGACGTGCTCGACACTTGGGCGTCCTCCTATTTGTGGCCGATGGCGAACCTCGGTTGGCCCGAGCCGACTGCAGAGCAGCAGAAGGAGCTCGATTATTGGTATCCGACCTCCACGTTGGTCACCGGCTTCGACATCATCTTTTTCTGGGTGGCCCGTATGATTATGGCCGGCTTGGAGTTGTACGGCGACGATGCCAAAGACCTCTCCGATGAAGAGATCGCGAAGCGTATTCCGTTTAAGAATATCTTTATTCATGGCCTGATTCGCGACGAAAAGGGCCGTAAAATGTCCAAATCGCTGGGCAATTCGCCCGATCCACTCGATTTGATTGAAAAATACGGCGCCGACGGCCTGCGCTTTGGCGTCTGCAATATTGCACCGTCTGGGGCCGATATTTTGTTCTCGGAAGAGCGTATTCAGATCGGCCGCAACTTCACTAACAAGCTGTGGAATGCGGTGCGCTTCCGTCAGATGTCGGGGCCGATGGCGGACAATTCCAGTCTCGATGTGATTGTCGGGCGGATGGATGTGAGCCTGTTTGATGACTACGATCACTGGATTCTAGGGCGGCTGACCAATCTTACCGCCGACCTTGAGAAGTGCTTTGCTCGTTACGAGATCGCACCGCTCACCCACCAGATCTACGCCTTCTTCTGGGGCGACTTCTGTGATTGGTATGTCGAGGCTTCTAAGGGCAAGTTGAAAGGAGATGCTGCGCTGCGCGATAACTGCCTAGCGATTCAGGATTTAGTTATCCGTCAAGTCCTGCAACTCGCGCATCCCATTATGCCGCACATCACCGAAGAGCTCTGGAAGGGGCTCGGTTATGATGCTGCGGTTGCGTTTATTCAAAATACTCAGCTCACTGCTGCGTCAACCCTCGCTGAGCAGGTGCCGGTGGATACCAGTGCCGTTGCCCGTGTGATTCAGTTGCAGGAGCTCATTTCGCAGGCCCGCGCTCTGAAGGCTCAGTACAATTTAGCTAACAAGCGCGACGTGGAAGTGTTCTTCGGTGCCGAAGGGAGTGCCGCCGAAGTGATCACCGCCAACGTGGCTCAGATCAAGACCCTCGCTGGGCTCGGTCAGCTCGAAGCGCTCGGCGAGCGCTCGTCCGACGGATTGCCCGCGGTCGTTACGCCGCTGGGTTCGCTGTATCTCGACCTCAGCAGTAGTATCGATGTCGAAGCGGAGAAAGCGCGCCTGACCAAAGAGCTCGCCAAGCTCGATAAGCTCGTCGCTGCCGGCGAGGGCAAATTGAAGAACCAGAAGTTCGTTAACAGTGCGCCGCAGCAGGTGGTGGACGGTGCGCGTAAGCAATTGGCCGAAACCACCGAAAAGCGCGACGAGACCAAGCGTATTTTACAGAGCTTGTAGGTCTGGGGCAGTCGCCGTCGTGTTGCAGTGTAGCACGGCGGCGACAGCCGATTGTCGGGTTTGGCCAGTAGCGCGACGGCGAAGCCGTTTCGATCAGGGAGAACGATGTGGTGGAATCCCTATCGCGCTCAGTCAGCTGTAGCACGGCGGCGACAGCCGTTGTCGAGTTATGCCAGTAGCACGGCGGCGAAGCCGTTGTGATCTGCGGGGCGCATTTGGTTTTGTGGCGCGGCGGCGAAGCGGTTTCGACCTGTGGGGCGATGTGACGTAACCGCAGCCGTTCCGGGTGTCGCATGGCGGCGACAGCCGTTGTGGTTGGTGTCTTTCGCGCAAGCGACGATGAACCAGAAAAGCCCCGGCGTGCCGGGGCTTTTGTTGAATATGCTAGTGTTGCGACTGCTTTGGGCTAGATGGGCTTATTCGGGCTGGTGACGACTTGTATATGTCGCCCCCGCGCCGTGGTAGTGCTACCGCGACAGCCGTTGTGATTGGTGTCATTTAGCAAGCGACGATAAACCAAAAAAAAGCCCCGGCGAACCGGGGCTTTTTGGAAAGGATGTTTGTGCTGTGACTGCTTTGAGCTAGTTGGCAGTATTCGGGCTGGTAACGACTGTAGTGTCGTCTGTGACCACAGTATCTTCAGCGGCAGCTTCTTCAGCGNNTTCTTCAGCGGCTTCTTCAGCGGCTTCTTCTGCTTGAGTTTCGCCCGCTTCAGCGGCAGCTTGTGCTTCGCTTTCACTAGCGCCTGCTTCGGTGCCTGCTTCGGTCGCGCCTTCGGTGATTGCAGCTTCTGCGGTTTCTACGTCAACGCCTGCGTCGGTTGCACCTGTAGTCGCGCCTTCGGCGACAACTGTAATCGCGTCAACCACTGCAACGCCTGCTTCAATCGCACCTTCGGTCGCGCCTTTGGTAGCGGCTTCAATCGCTTCAGCGGCATCAGTTCCTGACTCAGTGACAGCAGCGCTCACAATAGCAGCTGCTGCGCTTTTGATCACGGCAGCTGTGTTAGCCGAATCACCTGATTGGGCCTGAATCTGCACCGTAAAGGTGGACATCACGGATGAGGCGATGGTTTGTGTCTCCGCAGCGGTCGGGTTAGTCACCGTTGCATAGGCCGCGGTCATCACGGATTGAATGGCAGCTTGGACAGATGCTGGATCGGTTAGGTCGAGATCTGGATTGGCCAGTGCTGCTGCGAT
>DOCS01000182.1:8209-8658 GCA_003503355.1 Opitutia bacterium | reverse complement strand
TTCCTGTGCGGACAGTGCTGGAATGAATGAGGTGGCACTGGCAAGCAGTGCGATGGCTAATGTTTGTTTGATTTTCATGTTTATATAGGATTTAAAAATAGAACAGTTAGTAATGCTAAATTAAAATAGCAACTAAAATTGCTATTCAGTTTAGAGGCAATATTCACCTTTTTTATAAACATGACCTTATTTCGCCCTTGTATAGATCTCCATGCAGGTCAAGTGAAGCAAATCGTCGGCGGTACCTTAAGTGATGACGTTGCGAATTTACAGACGAATTTCGAGAGCGACCGGCCTGCCAGTTATTATGCCAACCTTTACCAGCAGGATGCGCTGAATGGTGGCCACGTGATTAAGCTCGGCCCTGGCAACGATGCCCCGGCTCGCGAGGCCTTGGCGGCTTACCCTGGCGGACTGCAAGTGGGGGGCGGGATTGATTGCGAAAATGC
>DOCS01000182.1:6508-8105 GCA_003503355.1 Opitutia bacterium | reverse complement strand
GGAGGTGGGCAAACAACGGTTGGTGCTCGATCTGAGTTGTCGCGCGCAAGGCGATGGCTGGATCGTTGCCATGAATCGTTGGCAGACACCGACCAACCTGTTGCTAGAGCCGACTATTCTCCGTCAACTGGGTGATTGTTGTGATGAGTTTTTGATTCATGCCGCGGATGTGGAAGGGAAATGTGAAGGAATTGACGCGCGCTTGGTTGAATTCCTGGGCCAGCACGCAGGTATTCCCGTGACCTATGCTGGCGGAGTGCATGCGCTTGACGATTTGCAAACCGTACAAGACCTGAGCGGTGGCAAGGTTGACCTCACGATAGGCAGCGCGCTCGACCTGTTCGGCGGCAATCAGGTGCGCTACGCCGACTGTGTGGCGTGGAATCGGCGTTAAAGTAAGGCAGGTGCCCCTCCCCCCCGATTTTGCAATAGGTCCGTGTCACCCTTCCAATTCCAGGTCGGGAATGTGTTTAAAGGAAATGCGCATCGGCGCGGCTTCGCTGGAGCGCTGAGCTTTGTGCGCGTCGGCGTAGTAAAGGCTGCGGCCGCCGTGCTCTTTGTTGATCTGGTCCATTGCGTGTTGGAGCTGCATGCGCCGGGGGGCGTTCTCCTCGGCAAACAGTGATGGCGTGTGGCTGTTGGCGTGTACCAGGCCGCTGAAGGTGATGCCCACTTTAGTGGGTTCGGGGAGGTCGCTGGGGTGTGTCTGCCAAAGGTCGTTGAGCATCTGCCCCATGATGACACTGTCTTGAGTAGGGAAGGTCCGGCCCGCGGCCTGCCAGCGAAGGTCGAAGCCGAATTTGACCTGTAGGTCAAGTTGGCCGGCAAAATGGTCCATTGCGCGCAGCCGGCGGCAGGCTTTTTGTAGCATACGGTGCAGGGTGGCGTGGGCGCCGTGAAAGCTACGCAGGCTTGGCGGCAATACATGCGAGTGACCAATGGTCTGGTGCGTGGTGGTTTCGGGCTGCGGCATGTCAATGCCGCGCAGGGCATACCACATGCGGTCGCCTTCCACCGATTTCCAGATGCGATGCAGTGTATGGCGCGGGGCATCACACAGCTCCTCCATCGTGGTGATGCGTGCGACGCGCAGGCGCTCTTGCATGCGGCGGCCGATACCGGTGATATCGTCGAGCTCGAAGCGGTAGAGCTTTTCGGGGAGTTCGTCGAAATCGAGGGTGGTCAGCCCGTCCGGCTTTTCCAATTTACTGGCGAGTTTGGCGAGGAAGCGGTTTGGCGCGAGACCGATAGAGGCGCCGATATACGGACCGATTTTGTCTTTCAGCGCGGCTTTGATCTCCAATGCTTTGGCGCGGGCGATTTCGGGCGGCTGCCAATGCGGCGGCAGGCGGCCAAACATTTCATCGATCGAGAGCACGGCATCGACGTAAATGATTTCGTGAATGATCTTGTGGATCTTGTTGTGTGTTTGAATGTAGCGGGCGTGGTTGCCTTGCACGAACTGAATGCCCGGACACAGATAACGGGCTTCGCGCACTGGTGTGCCGGTCTTGACGCCATGGGCTTTGGCTTCGTAGCTGGCGGCGATGCAGCAGGTGGTTTCGACGCCCAACGAGGGCACGATGCCGACGGGTTT
>DOCS01000182.1:0-6439 GCA_003503355.1 Opitutia bacterium | reverse complement strand
AATGGGAAGTGTAAACGTCGTCTTCATGCTGCGACCTTTGCCGCTTGCGATGCTGAAAGCATACGGATACATCTGCACCACTTATGGGGATGACTGGGAATTTCCGACGTTACATGATGTGGGTGGTGATGTTCTTAATGTTCATGCCGCTGGGGATGTGGGTGCCGTCGTTGGCCAACATTTTACAGGCGCACGGTGCGCGTTGGGTGTTGCCGTATGTGATGGCTGTGACGCCGCTGTGTGCAATGCTCTCGGCGCTGGTGTTCGGTGCGTTGTCGGATCGAAAGATGAATGCGGAACAGCTGCTGGGGTATTTGGGGATCTTTGGCGCCTTCTTTTTGTGGCTTGGTTTCTTTGCCTTGGATCAAGGCTGGCACCCCGGTTGGTATTTGTTCTTCCAGGGCTGCAACGCGTTGCTCTCTGGGCCGATGTTTGCGCTGATGACTAAGATCAAGCTGGTGAACCTACCCAATGCGGCAAAGAGCTTTCCGCTGTATGCCATGGGTGGGACGATTGGTTGGATGTCGGGTGGCTGCTTGATTAGTTGGTTTGGGCTGGACCAGTCGGCGGAAACGGGGCAACTGGCTGCTTATATTCGACTCGTCATGGGCTTCCTCTGCTTTTTACTGCCAGCCACGCCGCCGACGGACCATGTGAGTCAGGGCTGGAAGGCGGTTTTAGGTATCACTGCGTTTAAGCTTCTAAAAATTAGGGAGCTGCGGGTGTTCTATTTTGCTTCGGCGTTGTTCGCGATTCCCTGTGTGTCCTTCTACATGCTTGTGCCCACGATGTTGAAGGATTTCGGTAGCGTGCATCCGGCAGCCCAAATGACTATGGGGCAGGCGGTTGAAATTGCATCGTTGCTTTTTATCAGCTTCGTGGCTGGTCGGTTTCGTATCCGCTGGTTTTTAATTGCCGGGATGTTGTTGGGGGTTACGCGCTTTGCTTTGTTTGCTTTGGCTGGAGAGTTGGGTGTGTTGGCGGTGATTTGGCTGGGGATCGGGCTGCACGGGCCGATTTATACCTTTGTGACGGTGACGGGCCGGATCTTTCTGGATAAGCGCGTGCCAGACACGATGCGCGGTCAGGCGCAAGCGCTCTATCAATTGCTGGTGGGCAGTATCGCTGGGATCGTTGGCAGCTTCTTTTGTGAAACGGTCTACCAGTATCAGGTGACGGATGAACTCAGTAGTTGGACTGGTTTCTGGTGGATTCTGGCTGCTTTCGCGATGCTCCCATTAGCTTACTTCTTTGTTGGCGTGATTGCCAAGTCGAGGGGTGCAGAAGTGAGTCGGGTGTCCTGAATCGAGCGTTGCTTGTAGAGCACCAGGCTTTCCCTTAAGGCTTGGGTTCGCGAGGCAGAGGGCCTGCGTTTGACCATTTGCCTAGAACAGTGCCAACTGCTCGTCTTCGTGGTCGGTATTTTCGCCGGATTGCGCCTTTTTCATCCGCTTGCGTAGCAGGTTGTGTGAGGAGTCGTCGGCTTCGAGGCGTTCCAAAATTGTCTTGGCGCGGTCGATCACCGTGGTGGGCAGGCCGGCGAGGCGCGCGACCTGAATGCCATAGGAGCGGTCAGCGGCGCCTTTGATTACTTGGCGCACGAAAATGATTTCATCGTTCCACTCTTTGACGGCGACGGAGTAGTTTTCAACGCGTGCGAGCGTCTTGGCCAGTTGGGTGAGCTCGTGGTAGTGCGTGGCAAACAGCGTGCGGGGGCCGTCGTCGTCCTTTGGGTGGATGTGCTCGATCACCGCCCAGGCGATGCTGAGGCCGTCATAGGTGCTGGTGCCGCGGCCGATTTCGTCGAGAATGACTAGGCTGCGCGGTGTCGCGTTGTTGAGGATATTGGCGGTCTCATTCATCTCGACCATGAAAGTCGAATTGCCGCGGGCGAGTTCGTCGCTGGCGCCGACACGTGAAAAGATGCGGTCGACGAGGCCGATGCAGCAGCTTTTTGCCGGCACCCATGCGCCGGATTGTGCCATGAGCACGATGAGTGCGACTTGGCGAATGTAAGTCGATTTACCAGCCATATTGGGGCCGGTGATGAGTGCGACCTGTGGGGCATCTTGGCCCGATCCAGAGCTGGAAAGGCGGCAATCGTTGGGCACAAATGCATGGGTGCCGGCGAGCCCGAGGCGTTCGGCACGCATCATTTGCTCGACTACCGGATGGCGTCCTTGATCGATGAGCAGCTGGTCGGATTGGTTGAGCTGCGGTTGGCAGTAGTCCCACTCGCGCGCGAGCACGCCCCAGCCGATCAACACGTCGATTTCGGCGAGGGCTTCGGCGGTCTCCTTCAGCGCATTGGCTTGTTCGAGGATGGCTTGGATCAGGCGGTTGAACAGTGCTTCTTCGCGGGTGATGCTGGTCTCTTCGGCGTGCAGGATCTCGCGCTCGCGCTCTTTCAACACATCCGTGGTGTAGCGCTCGGCATTTTTCATCGTCTGCTTACGCACATAATCGTCAGGGACGAGGGCGATGTTGCTTTTGGTGACTTCGATGAAGTAACCAAAGGCGCCGTTGAAGCGGATGCGCAGGTTTTTGATGCCGGTGCGTTGTTGCTCAGCTAGTTCGAACTCCGTGAGCCACTGTTGGCTGTCGCGGGTCAGGCTGCGGATGCGGTCGAGTTCGTCATCGAAGCGATCGCGGATGGTACCGCCATCGTCGATTTTGCCTGGCAATTCGTCGGCTAGACCGCGGTTGAGCAGGTCGGCAAGTGGCTCGAAGTCGTGGATGCGTTCGGCAATCGCGGCCACGGGGGTGTCGGGGAATTCGAGCAGTGCGCCGGCGATTGCGGGCAGGGCGGCGAGGGTGTCGCGCACGCCGCCGAGCTCGCGTGGGTTGCGCATGCGGTTTTGCAGGCGGCCGAGGATGCGCTCGATGTCGCGAATGCCCTTGAGGTGTTTTTGCAGTTCAGTCGAGAGTCCCGGGCTACTGACAAATTCGGCCACACAATTCTGGCGGCGGTGAATTTCTACTAGGTTCAGTTCGGGTGCGCACAGCCAGCGTTCCAATAGGCGTGCGCCCGGGGGCGTGACGGTGCCGTCCATTGCCGCCAGCAGCGAGCCGTGGCGTGTGCTTGCAGCTGATTTGAAGATCTCGAGGTTGCGCAGCGTGGCGGGGTCGAGCAGCAGGGTTTTCTCGGTCGAGTATTCGCGCAGGTTGCGCAAGTTTTCGGGCTTTGCGCACAGCGTCTCGGTCGAGTAGTGCACCAGGGCGCCGGCGGCACCGAGGGCGGAGTGATCGCGATCAATGCCGAAGCCTTCGAGGTTGAGCACGCCGAGGGTTTCCATCACCGACTGGGCGCCGGCGATTTCGTCGAAGTGATAGTCGGGGATTTTGGTGACCGCGCGGCCGTCGCACAAATAGGTGAAGAGCTGATTGAATTTGGCCGCGTCCGCACGGTTGCGCCAATTGGAGGAGGCATTTTCCGGCACGATGATTTCGCGCGGATCGATCCCTTCAAACGCCGCAAATAGATTTTCCGGTTGCGATTCCGAGGCGACAAAGAACTCGCCGGTGGTGAGGTCGAGCCACGAAGCGTTGAGCTGTTTCTTGTCGAGTGAGAGTGCCAGTAAGAAGTGATTGCGCTGCGCGTCGATCTGCGTGTCGGCAAGCCGAGTGCCGGGCGTAATGATGCGGGTGAGCGCGCGTTTGACGAGTTTGCCGGGCTGCGGCGTCTCGACTTGGTCGACGATGGCCACTTTGACGCCCTGATCGAGTAGCTTCTGAATGTAGGTCTCTGAGGCGTGAAACGGGATGCCGGCCATCGGCATGCCGTGCCGGTGGGTGAGCGTGATGCCCAGTAGTTGTGCGCCGCGTTCGGCGTCCTGCAGGAAGATCTCGTAGAAGTCCCCGAGGCGAAACATCAACAGCGTGTCATCCGGTAGCTGGCCACGAATCTCGTGCCATTGCTGCATCATGGGGGTTACTTTCTTAGGCTTCTCGGTGGGCATAATCGGTCTAAAAGGGGGAAACAGCGAATCAATACGAATTTACACGAATCAAAAGCGTATTCTCAATCATCGGCAGCAATTCCTGATTATTCGTGCAATTTGTGTGCAGATCCATTCTGGTGTGCTCCAATTATGGCAGTCGTAAAGCTCAATTCTCTTCGTTTCGAAAACCCCGGTGCGCCCGCGCTCATCATCATGCACGGCCTGTTGGGCGCCTCGCGCAACTGGCAGACGATTGGCAAGGCGCTGAAAGATCGCTTTGACATTCACATCGTGGATCTGCGCAACCATGGCAGTTCGCCGCATGTCGATACAATGCGCTGGTCGGAGTTGACCGCCGATCTCTCGGCTTATTTAAGGGTGCATGGCCTCAAAGAGGTGACGTTGATGGGGCATAGTCTCGGCGGCAAAATTGCGATGAAATTCGCCTGCGACTATCCGGCGTTGGTCAAGAAGTTGATCGTTGTCGACATTGCCGCTAAGGTTTACCCGCCTTATCACGACAAAGAGTTTCGCGCGATGAAGCGTGTGCCCGCCGGAGCGCTGGAGAATCGTCGTGAAGCCGAGGAGCTGTTGAAGCCGCTGATTCCCGACTGGGGGATGCGCCAGTTTATCATGACCAATTTGGTGCGCGGCGAGTTTGGGCTGCAATGGCAGTGTAATTTGGAGGTGCTGCACGCCAGCCTTCAGGTGTTGCGGCAGAATTCGCTCAGCGGTCTTGATCAATACCAAGGGCCGACGTTGCTCATCGCTGGTGGCAAGTCGGAGTTTATTGAAGACGGCGACGTTAAAGAGATGAAGCAGTGGCTGCCGCATTTGAAGTTGGTCAACTTGCCGAAGGCGGGACACAACGTGCACGTCGAGGACCGTAGCGGCTTCTTGGACGCGCTGAAAAAATGGTTGTAGGGGATGAGTGGGAATCCGGAAAGGTGTGAAAGCCCGAGCGCTGGAGGGCACTGCTCTGTCATTGCCATATTTTGGTCTTAGTCTGCACTGCTAGGTGGCAACGACGGAGCGTTGCCCTCCACGAAAGAACAGTTTTTTAATTCTGGGACTGAACACACTCGCACTTTCCCAACTTTCATACCTTTATACTTTTACCTGCGCCGCTCTCGGAGCGAAGCGGGTTCATACCTACAAAACATGACTACGCGCTCACAGTCCGAGGCCGATGCAGTGGCAGCTGCCGGTTTTTCCGAAGTTTACGAACCGGTAAAATCCTACCTGGATGATCTGGATATCTTCCTGCAGTCGCAGGTGGAGCAGTTGGAGCCCGAAGTGCAGGAGCATGTGCGCTATGTGTTTGGCCACAGTGGCAAGCGCTTACGCCCGATGTTAGTCGCGTACAGCGGTTGGCAGGGGCCGGCCGAGAATTGCGCGGCCGATCTGGTGACGCTCGGTTCGGTTATTGAATTGGTGCATCTGGCGACCTTGGTGCACGACGATATCTTGGATGAGGCTGATACGCGTCACCGACAGGAGACAGCTGCTAAGAAATACGGCCCGGCTGCAGCGGTGTTGATCGGCGATGTGTTGTTTTCACACGCGCTCAAGCTGGCTTCCGAGTTTGAGACCAATGAAGTGTGCCGCACTGTTGCCCATGCCACCTCCCGCGTCTGTGCGGGGGAGATCGCGCAGACCTACCAGCGCGGCGAGGTCAACTACAGCCGTGATTTTTACTTTCGGGTCATCCAGCTCAAGACTGCCGAGTTGTTCGAAGTTTCCTGCCGCTTGGGCGCCAAGATTGCCGGTTATTCGGATGCGTTCAGCGAGGCCGCGGGCCTGTTTGGTCGTCATGTTGGTATCGCGTATCAAATCTTCGACGACTTGGTGGATTTGTACGCCGATGAGTCGATGATCGGCAAGACGCTCGGTACTGATCTCGATAAGGGCAAATTCACCCTGCCACTCCTACTGCTGTTGGAGAAGCTGCCGGAGGACGAGCGCGATGCCTTGATGGCGCGCTTTAAGGCGGGCGACAAGACGGTGTCGGCGGACTTTACCAAGCGCTTGCACGACTTTCCGATCTTTGATGAGGTCGTGGCTACCTTCGAAGCCGAGCTGACCAAGGCCACTGATGCAGTCGCGCCGTTCGAGGAATTGGCTCCTGTGGGCGCGATGCAAAAGATCGCCGAGCTGGTGCGCGCGCAATTGGAGCGGATTCAGTCGGTGTGAGGTGTCAATGTCAGACTGGTGCGGATTCTGGAAAAAATCGATAACGCACTTGACTTGCATTAAGCCATGTGGACCTTTCCACTGCCAATGTCTAAGAACCAGCAACCTTGTAGTGCACTCACCCGATCTGTATCGGCTTGCCTTGCGCTACTCGTCTTGCTCTTGAATGTGGCACTGGTCAGCCCGCAGGTTCACCAGGCACTGCACATCGATTCGGAAGACCACCAATCGCACCGCTGCAGTGAGCACTCTCACGATGACGCGCCTGCGAACGACTGCGACCACTCCTGTGCGGTCGCACTGTT
>DOCS01000232.1 GCA_003503355.1 Opitutia bacterium | reverse complement strand
GATCCCATCGCCCGAACCGTTCGCCTAAGTGTGGGCGAACTCGCGTCCTTTCGCCAGGTACCGTCGAACGACGCAATGGGCGCCAGCCCGTGGCGTGCGGCAGTCGGCCAGCAATGGCATACCACGGCCGAGCGCCAAGCCCGCCAGACGCACCCCGAAGCCCGTTTCGAAGTGTCCCTCAAGGCCCAATGGTTCCACCGCGACTGGACCTTTGATATCCAAGGGCGCATGGATCAAATCCTGCCCGAAACCGACAGCCTTCGCATCCGCGAGGTCAAAACCATCCGCAGCCCGCTGCCGGTCGACCGCGACGAGCTCGCCGGCCGCTACCCGCATTATTTTGCCCAAGCGGCGATCTACCTCGGCCTCGCCCGCGTGTTACCCGAATTTGCCGAGCACACGCTCGAGGCCGAGCTGTGCTTTATCGAGATCGAGACCGGCACGGTGCAAATCGTGCCCCTCAGCGCGGCGGATGAAGCCAGCTTTACGCAGCAACTCGACACCGTGCTGCCCTTCCTTGAAGACCGCCGCAACGGCCACTTGCGCCTGCAGGGCGTCGAGCTCAAGCCCGCGTTTGCCGACCTGCGCGAGGGACAGGCAGAACTATTTACCACCCTCGACCAAGCGGCGCTGCACAGTCAAACCGTGCTACTGGAAGCCCCCACTGGCTTTGGCAAGACTGGCATCGTGCTCGAACACGCGCTGCGCCAAATGCAGCGCGGGGTGTACGAGCGCTGCATCTATTTGACCAGTAAATCCACCGGCCAGTTGGAAACTATTCGCCAACTGCGCGCCATGCTCGGCGACCAACTGCGCTACATTCAAATGCGCAACCGCACCGAGCACCGCATCGACAGCGCCGCCCACGCCTGCACCGGCGACCAACGCTGCAACGAGCAACTCGGCCAACGCTGGCTCGACGCCGACATCCACCCGCCCGAACTGTTTGAACACGGCACCCTGTCCCTGCAGCGCGCCAAAGCACTCGGCGAGCACACCGGAGTCTGTCCCTACGCCCTGACCAAAGGCTGCCTGCCGTTCGCCGAAATCTGGATCGGCGACAGCAACTACATTTTTTCGCCCGCCAGCCAGGCTGTGTTTCTCGAACAACATGGCTTCGACCCCGCCAAGACCCTGCTGATCGTCGACGAAGCGCACAATCTGCCCGAGCGTACCGCCGATGCCCTGAGCATCGAGCTCAGCGCCGCCGACCTATTGTTCGCCCTCGAAGAACTGCGCACCGCTGGCGCACCGCGCCAGCTGCTGTCGGTTGGCGACGAACTGACCCGCTGCCTCGATGCGCTGACCGCTGGCGGCCCCCTGCCGCTCAACGCCCTGTACGCAGCCCTCGACCTGTGCGAAGACTTTGCCCAGCAACTCAAAGGCGCCGCCATCAACTACGAGGCCAGCGCGCCATTTGCCATCGAGATCGCATGGCGTATTCCCGAGCTCGCCGTCGCCCTCGCCAAACCACCACACGAATGGCTGCACTGGACCCCCGCGCCCGGCACCCTGCGCAGCACCTGCCTCGACGCCAGCGACTGGATCGCGCAATGCCTGCAGCCCTTCGGTGGCAGCCTGCTGATGTCGGCCACCCTCAGCCCGATCCAAAGCTTCCGCCAACACTGCGGCCTGACAGCAAACAAGGCCACCCTCGCCCACGGCCACGCCCCTTGGCGCGAGCACGCCTACGACGTCGCCATCGATACCCGCGTCGACACCCGCTTCAAGCAGCGCGAGCAGCATTACGAAACCACCGCGCGCACCATCGCCGCGCTGATCCAGCACAGCCCCGGCGTGCCGGTCGCAGTGTTTTTCGCTTCCTACCGCTACGCTGAAAACATCCAAGCGTACCTCGACGCCCTCAACCCCGGCCTACGCATTCAAGTGCAGCCGCGCGGCGGCGATCTCGCCGAACAAGAAGTCTTTATCGACCAAGGCCTGCTAATGGCCGACGCATTGTTCCTTATCCTCGGTTCCAGCTATGCCGAAGGCGTCGACAAACTAGGAGGACGGATCGACACCGCGATGGTCGTCGGCCCCGCCCTGCCCGAAGTCAACGCCGTGCAGCATGCCAAAATGGAAGCGCATCCCCGTACCGAACGAGCCGCCGCATTCGAGCAAGTGTACCTCATCCCCGCCATGCGCCGCATCCACCAAGCCCTCGGCCGCATCGTGCGCGCCCCCGGCCACAGCGCCAAAGTCCTGCTGCACGGCCAACGCTACCGCGAGCCCGCCTACCACCAGCAACTAGCCCCGGAATACCAGCAAGCCACCGAAATCGGCAACGAGGCCGCCCTGCACGACTGGCTGAGTGATTAGTCGCGGGGTAAACCCGCTCACTACTAAACGCCACAAAAATAGCCTGACCCTAATAAATCGTGTGACCGTAGGGCCTCCGCTCGCGGAGCGCTCCATTCAACAGAAGCATTTCGATTCCATGCGATTTGACCGTGGTACCTAAGCCAAGTGATTTCGCATTGCTCACTGGCCTCGCGACCTTGGCACATCTCACAGTACGCCGTCGCGCCGTTCCTAGTAAGCTGACTTCCCTGGGATGAACCCAGTCGCTAC
>DOCS01000044.1 GCA_003503355.1 Opitutia bacterium | reverse complement strand
TTTACTCGACTGTCACTGACTTGGCTAAGTTTCTGGGCTTGTCGACGTCGCATCCGCGTTCGAGCGCGACGTGATAGCTTAACAGTTGCACGGGTATGCTCATTAGGATTGGCGTGACGATCTCGTGGGCCTCGGGGACGAGGACGGTTTCGTCGGCCAAGCCTTCGGGGATGTCGCATCCTTCGGTGGCGATGCAGATGATCTTGCCTTTGCGGGCTTTGACCTCTTGTGCGTTGGCGAGGCTCTTATGGAAAGTTTCGCCGTTGGTGGCCAGGAATACGCTGGGGCATTCTTCGCTGATTAGGGCGATTGGGCCGTGTTTCATCTCTGCGGCGGGATAGCCTTCGGCGTGAATGTAAGAGATCTCTTTCAGTTTGAGCGCACCTTCGAGGGCGATGGGGAACATGAGTTGGCGTCCTAAGAATAGGCAGTCTTCGTATTTCGAGTATCTTTTGGCGATCGCCGCGATGTGGTCATTTTGCTCGAGAATCTGTTCTACTTGAGCTGGGACTTTTTTGAGTGCTTTGACGATCTCGACTCCGTCCCCATAGCTGAGGTCGCGAAGGCGGCCGAGATAGAGGGCAAGCATCGCGCAGATCATGATTTGCGAGGTGAACGCCTTGGTGGAGGCGACGCCGATCTCGGGACCTGCGTGTTGGTAGATGCCGCCGTCACTTTCGCGGGCGATGGTGGATCCGACGCTGTTGTTGATCGCCAGCGTGCGGTAGCCTTTGCGCTTGGCTTCGCGCAGCGCTCCGAGGGTGTCAATGGTTTCGCCGGATTGGCTGATGGCGACCACCAGGGTGTTCTTGTCGAGCGGCGCATTGCGATAGCGGAACTCTGAGGCATACTCGACTTCGACGGGGATGCGGGCAAAGCGCTCGATTAAATATTCCGCGACTAGGCAGGAGTGCCACGCGGTGCCGCAGGCGAGAAAGAGGATGCGGTCGATTTGGCGCAGCTCTTGCGGGGTAAGATTCAAGCCGCCGAAGACTGCCGTACTGGCGTCGTCGGAAAAACGTCCGCGCATGCCGTTCTGTAAAGAAGTGGGCTGCTCGAAAATTTCTTTTTCCATGAAATGCTTATAGTCGCCGAGTTCAGTCTCGGAGGTGTCCCAGTCTACTTGGTGGATGACCGCTTCGACTGACTGGCAGCTGACGGTGGTGATGGCAAAATCGTCGTTGCTTAGGTGAACGACCTCGTTGTCGTTTAGATAGACCACATTTTGTGTGCAGTGGGTGATCGCGTTCACATCGCTGGCGAGTAGGTTTTCACCTTTGCCCAGTCCGAGGATGAGTGGGGAGCCTTTGCGGGCGCCGATCAGTTCGCCGGGGTAGTCGGTGCAGATGACTGCGATCCCGTAGGTGCCTTCCACGTGGCGCAAGCTTTTGCGAACGGATTCGAGGAAGCGGTTTTTGCCCGCGCTTTCTTGTTCTTCTTCCTCCTTAGTATAGTGATAGGCGATTAAGTTGCAGAGTGCCTCGGAGTCGGTCTGCGATTTGAAGGAGTAGCCTTTTTCGATTAGGAAATTCTTCATCCCGACGTAGTTTTCGATCACGCCGTTGTGCACGAGAGCGAACTTACCATCGCTGCTGGTGTGTGGGTGGGCATTGGTTGCAGTTACATCGCCGTGTGTAGCCCATCGCGTGTGACTGATGCCGAGTGTGCCGCCAAGGTCGTCGCCCAGTGCGGTTTCCAGTTCAACGACGCGTCCCTTGCGCTTGGTCTGTTTGATGCCGTTCTCTGTCCAGACAGCAACTCCGGAGGAGTCGTAACCGCGGTACTCCAGGCGCTTTAGCCCTTCCAGCATGACACTTCCCGCTCGATCGCGGCCGATATATCCAACTATTCCACACATAAAGCTTCAATTAAGCGTTTAGATCCTATAAAGTTCAAGGTAATTGAAAATTTCTACCCACCCCATAACTAAACATATGAAGAAGCGAAAAATTATCTGCATCATCATGGGAGGCGGTCGCGGCTCCCGTCTAAGTCCCTTAACTAAAGAGCGTTGTAAGCCTGCTGTACCGCTGGCCGGCAAGTATCGTTTGGTCGATATTCCAATTAGTAATTGCTTGAATGCGGGGATGAATCAGATCTTCGTTTTGACGCAGTTTAACACCGCGTCATTGCATCGTCACATCCAGGAGTCTTACAAATTTGATTCTTTTGGTGGCGGTTGTGTGGATATTCTGTCTGCCGAGCAGACTGAGAAGAGTGAAGGTTGGTACCAAGGTACGGCCGATGCTGTGCGCCAAAACATGAACCACTTCGGGGGCACTGGTGAGGACGATTTGTATGTGATCCTATCCGGGGACCAGCTCTATCGTATGGACTTGAGGGATGTGGTGAATGAACACGATGCATCCGGTGCTGCTGTGACGATTACGGCGAAGCCACTTGGGCTGGACGAGGCCGAGGGACTCGGTTTGATGCGTATTAACGATGATCTGGAGATTACAGAGTTTGTCGAAAAGCCGACGGACCCAGAGGTGATTCAGGGGTTAGCTGTTGGCGAAAGTGTGACCAAGAAGATGAAGGATCCGGGCGATCGTGACTATTGCTTGGCATCGATGGGTATTTACGTGTTTAATGCCAAGGCTTTGGTTGATGCGCTTGAAATGGATGCGACCGACTTTGGTAAGGAAATTATCCCAGGTCTGCTCGGTAAGGAAAAGATGTGTAGCTATGTCTTTGATGACTACTGGGAAGATATTGGTACTGTGAAGGCCTTTTTCGATACCAACTTGAGCCTGACTGACCCAGTTCCACCGTTTAACTTTTTCGATGAAGATGCAAAGATTTATACCCGTGCGCGTCTCCTTCCGGCTTCCAAGTTAAATGCATGTCGAGTCGACCGTGCGGTCGTGTCTGATGGCTGCATTGTGACTGATGGATCATTGACCCGTTGTTCGCTCGGCGTGCGTTCTGTTGTTCAGAATGGTGCCGATTTGAACAACGTGGTGATGATGGGGGCTGATCGCTACGAAACCTCTGCAGACATTGACGAGAATCGCAAGCTGGGACGCCCAGATCTAGGTGTCGGGAAGAACAGTGTCGTTAAGAATGCGATCCTAGATAAGAATGTGCGCATCGGCGAAAACGTAGTGCTCGATCCTGCCGGGATGGAGGATAACTTCGGTGAAGGCGTCGAGATTGCGATCCGTGATGGTGTGTTGGTAGTTTGCAAGAACGTCGTCGTGCCGGACGGATTTGTGCTGCAGGGCTAGCTTTTAGACCTGATCTGCATTTTTATGGCTAAGCCGCGATTCGTAAGAATCGCGGCTTTTTTATTGCGTTTTTGGGGCTTTATTTGCATAATTTAAC
>DOCS01000170.1:837-2731 GCA_003503355.1 Opitutia bacterium | reverse complement strand
CTGAGCTTCGGCTTCCTTTTTGGTCATGGAGGGGTAGGGTCGCTGTTGTTCGGAAGCATCCGGTTATTTAACTTTAAGCAACAGCAGACAATATGAGCGTGGAACAGCAACTTCAGAGCCGTAGCGGATCAACGTGTGAATTATGTGGCGCAGTCGAGGGCCTCGCCGTTTTTGCAGTGCCGCCGACTTCGGATGGGACTGCGGATGAATCAGCTCTGCTGTGTGGCACGTGCCGCCAGCAGATCGAAGATTCCGAGCAGCTAGAGGTTCATCACTGGCGCTGCCTCACGGAAAGTATGTGGAGTGAAGTGCCTGCTGTGCAGGTGATCGCTTGGCGGATGCTCACTCGCTTGAGCCCCAACGAAGCGTGGGCGCAGGAGTTGCTCGATACATTGTTTTTGGAAGAGGACACTCAGACGTGGGCCGAAGCCGAGGCCCAGACCGCGGATGCAGCGCTCAAGTACATAGATTGCAACGGCGCGCTGCTCGAAGCGGGGGACACCGTGACGCTAGTCAAAGATCTGGTGGTCAAGGGGGGAGGCTTCACGGCCAAGCGCGGCACCGCGGTCCGCCGGATCTCACTGGATGCGAACAACGCAGCGCAAATTGAAGGTCGTGTGAATAGTCAGCAGATTGTGATTCTGACAAAGTTCGTGAAGAAGGCGTAGTGGGCATTGGGGGCGGAAGTCAGCACTGTCACTTTTTTTTGGACAGGCTTTTAATGGCGACCTTATTTGATTTCAGTCGGCTTCTTTGGCGTTACCCAATAATCGACGGAAGAATCCACTAGAAAAGCGCTGCTCAGTGTTTCTCGTCCTAAAAGCATGCGGTGGATCATGTTTTTGCGGCAGACTAGGTTGACCAATATGTGCTGCTCGACACCACCTAGTCGCAATGTCGTTTTCACAAAGATACGGTCGTAGCCATGACCTGTGCTACGAATCTCGTGTGTTTAGTGGAGGCGATGTTTCGGATACGCGCCTTTTTGTGGTTGATCGTCGCTCGGCACATCCTAGCGGAGGGCGAGTGCTGACTGGTGTCTGCAATACCTCGGATGATAACTGTTGGCAGGCATCTTATTTCTTGACCAACGTATCCAGCATGTCGAACAGCACGGCTTGCATGCGCTGGTAGGTGGCTGCCGGTTCGGCCAGCATCCTTTCGGCTGTCTGAATGTAGGGCGCGTCGATGAGTTCGTTGCTACATGCGGCGATCAGCAGTGCGAGGCTTTGCGGGGTCATCTCCAAGTGGCATTGGAGCCCGAGGACTCGCTCTTGAAAGAGAAATCCTTGGTTCGGGCAGGCTGCGCTGAGTGCGATCGGGTGGGCACCATCCGGCAGTGCAAAGGTGTCGCCGTGCCAGTGTAAAACGCGTAATTCATTTGCGAGCCGCATTTTGACTGGGCAGTCGGTGTTGGGATGAATCGGGAACCAGCCGATTTCTTGGTGCGGTCCTTGGCTGATCTCTGCGCCCAAGGCGTGGGCGATGAGCTGGGCGCCGAGGCAAATTCCGATCACATACTTTTCTGCGTCAATGACTGCACGAATGTAGGACTTTTCAGCTTCAAGCCAGGGATGCTCGGCGTCTTGGTAGACGTTCATCGGGCCACCCATCACGAGAAGGGCATCGAAGGTCGCGAGTGAGGGCAGCGGTTTGTTTTGATCGACTGATTCAATTTGGAGCTCATGTCCGCGTTGTTGAGCCCAGAGGGCAATGGTGCCAGGTCCTTCGAAAGCGATGTGTTTGAGGCAGAGGATTTTCATTAGATGTAATCTACCCTCGTTTGAAGCTGTAAATGCGAGGTGAATCGAGTTTGTTTTTACAGGTTTATACACTATCTTAACTGAATAATGAAATTTAACCGTAGGGTATTTTTTGTGCGCGTCGTGGTTCT
>DOCS01000170.1:0-799 GCA_003503355.1 Opitutia bacterium | reverse complement strand
ACATTACGGTCGAACCATCATCAGGGGAAGTAGTCATCGATTTTTCTCAGCTGCGGGAGCAGCCACCTATTGCGCTAGACGTGCCATTTCCCCAGGGGGCAATTCAGGATGAAATGGTGGTGCACTTTAGTAACCGTCAAGATTATCTGGGTTATTTGAAGGCTCTGGCTGATGCCGGAATGGCGCCGCTCGGGCAGATTGATAAATTGCTGGTGGTTCGGGTGGGCGCGGAGGCGATGTTCGGTCCGAACCCCGGGCGATACGGCGGACAAGGCAGTTTCTCGTATCGGGTGGAGCGTCCGTTGCCGCCAGTGGAAGTGGCTCCCGAGTTGTATGCGCAATTGCAAACATTTAGCCAATCAGCGCGTTCGATTGTCGGTGGGCTGATCGACGGGGACGGTTCGGGAGTGAAGGTCGGTATTTTGGATTCAGGAATCAAGCCACATCCGCAGTTTGACGATGCCTATATTGTACATAGTGATCTGGTCGGTAGGGGGGTTGCGGGGCCGGGCGCGGCACATGGAACTGCGGTGGCGTCGATCGTCGCAGGATCGGAGGGTATCGCGCCAGCAGCAGAGCTCTTTGTTGTTCGTGTGCTCGATGATCAAGGCCTCGGCAATAGTTTTCATGTGGCGGAGGGAATCGTTCAGGCGGTCGATTTGGGCGTGAAGGTGCTGAATCTGAGTTTAGGCGTGTATCAAGAGTCACAGTTATTGCGGGAGGCCGTTCGCTATGCGCACGCGCACAATGTTATTATGGTCGCTGCCGCAGGAAATGACGGTTACACTCAGATGCCCTA
>DOCS01000204.1:3980-5263 GCA_003503355.1 Opitutia bacterium | reverse complement strand
GGCCAGTAGCCGTTGCGCCATTCGTAATTCTCGATGAAAGTGAGGATTTCCTGCTGCCGGGTAGTGAGATCTTTCATAGTGTTCAATAGTTTAGGTGAACGCGTGTGCATTGTCAAGGATCGGCTGCTTGCAAATGAATGATTGTGAATCGCTAAGGGGATACGGTCTCCTTGGGTGGACGGGAATTTCCTTTTTTACGGGATTAAAATCATTGAACAAACGGGGGCGCTCGGTTTCCTAAGACGCATTAATATGAGACAAACTGGATTTGATCGATACGCGGCGCTACGAGCCTGCCTGCTCGGCGGCTTGGTCGTGTGGGGGCTAAGTGCGTGCAATCAGGCACCCAGTTCGCGACCTGAGGGCACCGTGGCTCCGATCCCCGAGGATGCGCTGGTGGTCGATTTCCCAGCGGGCGAGTATGGCGCGACGATTGTCGAAACGCTGGCCGGCGATCTGGCGACGGTGAACCCACTGGTCAATGAGTCGGCTGCAGGTTCGGCGGTGATCGGGCGCATTCTGGAGGGCTTAGTCACCTTGGACGCGCATACCGGCGAGGTGATCCCAAATCTGGCCAAGTCGTGGGAGATCTCGGACGACAATCTGCAATACACCTTTCATTTGAGACGCGGCGTGCACTGGAGCGATGGGCAGCCTTTCACCGCTGACGATGTGCTGTTCACTTGGGGCACGTTTTTTGCTAAGCAGATGGATCCCGACAATGGCGAGCCGCAACGCGATGCGCATGGTCGGGTCAAATACCGCTACACTTCGCGCTCCACTTTCGGGCAGTTGATCAATGGGCAGGAGCCGCTGGTCGAGAAATTGGACGATTATACGGTTCGTTTCACTACCCCGGAGGTGTATGCGCCTTTTCTGTTGTTTGGCGGCGGGGAGGAAATTTTGCCCAAGCATATTCTCCAGTCGTCTTTTGACGATGGCACCTTGATGGACCAGTGGAGCGTCGAGACCGCGATCAATGAGCCATGGAAAATCGTCGGGCTCAATATGTATGTGTTGGAGGCCTACCGACCGGGCGAACGCATCGTGTTCGCCAAGAATCCCAATTACTGGAAAGTCAACCGCGCGGGTGAGCGTCTGCCCTACGTGCAACGGGTGATTACCAAGATTGTGCAGGATGTAAATAGCAGCAATGTGGCTTTCGCTCAGGGGTTGACCGATTTCGAATCGATCGCGCCGGACAATGTCGCCTGGGTGAAGCGCGGTGAGGCGCGTTTCGACTACACAATTTTGGACATGGGGCCGTCCAATCAGACCAACTT
>DOCS01000204.1:0-3947 GCA_003503355.1 Opitutia bacterium | reverse complement strand
CCGCACAAGTTCGCATGGTTTGCCGATCAACGCTTTCGCCAGGCGATCTCATACGGCATCAATCGCGAGGGCATTGTGCGCGGCGTTTATTTCAATCGAGCGGATCTCTTGCACGGCTACGTGTCGCCCAAACGTCAATTTTGGTACAACGATGCGATTCGCAAGTATCCCTACAGCCCCGAGCATTCGCGCGCGTTGTTTGCCGAGATGGGCTTCAGCTACCGCGCAGGCAAGCTGCATGATCGCGATGGCAATCCGGTCAGCTTTTCGCTGATGACCAATTCGAGCAATGGGCTGCGGGTGGAAATGGCCACGGTCTACAAGGAGAATATGGCCGATTTGGGCATCGAGGTGGAACTGCAGTTTCTCGATTTTAATACCATTATTAACAAGACCTCGGATTCGTTTAATTACGAGGCCTGCATGCTGGGCCTCGGCGGCGGCGCGCCCGATCCCTATGCGGGCAAAGATATTCTGATGAGCGGTGGTCGCTTGCACCAATGGTACCCTCAGCAGCCTGAGCCGGCGACCGAGTGGGAGGCGCGTATTGATGAACTGATGCGGCAAATCGGCCGGCATACCGACGTCGAGCAGCGCAAAGCGTATTTCTTCGAAGTGCAGGCCATCATGGCCGAGCAACAACCGCTCATTTTTCTGGTCAGTCCGAAGGACTTTACCGGTTATCGAAATCGCTGGCAGAATATCGACCCGACCCCGCTCGGAGGGGTGACTTGGAACGAAGAATCGTTGTGGGCGCAACCAACACAATGATCGCATTTATTCTCAGACGGCTGCTCACGTTGATTCCCTTGCTATTGGGGATCACCATGCTGGTGTTTATATTAATGAGCCTGGCACCCGGCGATTTCTTAACCCCGGTAAAGGCGCAACGCGATGTGCCGGCCGAATTGATTCAAGCAATTGAGACAGAATTTGGCTTGGACCGTCCATGGTATATACAATACGTGAAATGGCTGGGCAACGTGGTGCAGGGCAATCTCGGCCATTCCTGGGCGTATAAGCTACCGGTGGTGGATTTGATCGGTCAGCGTCTGTGGGCGACCTTCTTGCTTTCATTGGCTGCGTTTGTGTTTGCGTGGGGCGTGGCGATCCCGCTCGGGGTGTTGGCCGCGATTTACAAAGATTCTATCTTCGACCGTATTGTCTCTGCGCTGGCGTATGCGGCGCTGTCGGTTCCGGAGTTTTTTCTGGCGCTGCTGTTTGTATTCCTTGCCGCGCAGACTGGCTGGTTCCCGCTCGGTGGGGCAACTTCGATTGAATACGATTATTTGAGCTTTGCGGGCAAATGCGCTGACCGCGCGTATCATCTGATCCTGCCGACCTTGGCGCTCGGGATCGGCTCGATTGCCAGTATTATGCGCATCATGCGAGCGAACTTTCTCGATACGATCCGGGCGGAGTTTGTCACCACCGCGCGGGCCAAGGGCTTGAGCGAATTCGTGGTAATGTTTAAGCATGTGCTGCGCAATGCGATCAACCCGCTAGTGAGTTCATTTGGATTCGCCTTTTCGGGACTGCTTAGCGGCGCGCTGATGGTCGAAATCGTGCTGCAGTATCCTGGGCTCGGGCAGTTAATGTATCAGTCGATTTTGCGCGAAGACCAATTCGTGGTGTTGGCGTCGGTGATGATGGGCTGCTCGATGTTGGTGTTTGGCAATTTGTTGGCCGACGTGTTGCTGGCATGGTCGGACCCGCGCATACGTTTGGAGAAGAAAAAGTAGCATGATCTTGTTTCGCATATTTCGAGAAGTGTTGCGGCGGCCGCTGGGGGTGCTCTCCGCTGGAGTGTTGATCGCGCTGTATACCGCCGCGTTGTTGGCCGATGTGCTCGCGCCATATGCGACCAACGAGCAAGACCTCGAGCGCACCTATCATCCGCCCACGGCGTTGGTGTGGCACGACGGCTCGTTGCAGGTGCAAGCGTACGAACTGGTCGACCCGACCGAGGCGAAATATGCCGCGGTGGTCGGCCAGTCTTACCCGCTGCGTTGGTGGGGGCAGGGCTTTGAGTATCGTTTTTTAGGGTTGTTTAAAACACAGCGGCACTTGTTGACCATCGACGGCGCCGAGGGGCGACTGTACTTGCTCGGTAGCGATTCGACTGGGCGTGACGTGTTTTCCCGCTTGCTCTACGGCGCGCGGGTTTCGCTGTTTATCGGCTTACTCGGGATTACGATTACCACTACGCTGGGCTTTTTGGTCGGTGGGCTGAGCGGGTATTTCGGCGGACGGTTTGATTTCGTTGCGATGCGCTGCGTGGAATTTATGATGGCGATGCCCGGGCTGTACTTGTTGCTGGCACTGCGTTCGGCACTGGCGCCGCATTTTGAATCGGATCAAATGTTTTTCGTGATCGTGGTTATTTTGTCGTTGATCGGCTGGGCGGGCACGGCGCGCGTGCTGCGTGGCATGACACTGTCGATTCGACAGCACCAATATGTGATGGCTGCGGAGAGTATGGGCCAGTCACCGTTGGTGATTTTACGCAGGCATGTACTGCCCAATCTGGTGAGCTATTTATTGGTCGCCGCGACGCTTTCCATTCCCGGTTATATTTTGGGCGAAGCGGCCTTGTCGTTCCTCGGTTTGGGGATTCAGGAGCCGTCGGCCTCGTGGGGGCTGATGCTGTCGCAAGCGCAGGATGTGAAAGTGTTTTATTTAAACTTCTGGTGGTTGCTGACGCCCGGATTTGCGATCTTTGTAACCGTGATCGCTTACAATATTCTCGGCGATGTGCTGCGCGATATCGTCGATCCGAAAATGAAAACACGCTAGCCTGCAGTTGAACGTTGTCAGTTGAATGGGGAACCTTGAAAGTTTGTAAATTGATGCCTGAATTACTAAAAGTTTCCGACCTTCGGATCGCCTTTCACTCGCGTGGTGAATCCAACGAAGTCGTTAAAGGAGTCGATTTCTCGGTTGAGGGCGGGGGGCAGACCGTGGCGATTTTGGGTGAGAGTGGTAGTGGCAAAAGTGTGACGTGCCTGTCCCTCACGCGCTTGCTGCCGGACGCACCGACCTGCACTGTGCAGGGCGAGATTTTATTTGAGGGCAAGGACGTGCTGGCCATGGATCGAAAAGCGATTCGCAGCGTGCGTGGCAGCGGCATCGCGTATATTTTCCAGGAAGCCTCGGCGTCGCTCAATCCGGTGTTCACCGTCGGCTATCAAATCGCTGAGGCGGTCAAGCTGCACCGCCCGGATATTAGCGATGTGAAGGGGCGCGTGGTCGAGTTGCTG
The DNA here is from genome assembly GCA_003503355.1 of Opitutia bacterium. Classification (GTDB taxonomy): domain Bacteria; phylum Verrucomicrobiota; class Verrucomicrobiia; order Opitutales; family Coraliomargaritaceae; genus Lentimonas. The sequence goes on along the minus strand of DOCS01000204.1, from coordinate 687 downwards.
GAACTGGTTGGGATTCGCGATGCGGACAAGCGCTATCAGGCGTATCCGCACGAAATGAGTGGCGGCATGCAGCAGCGCGTGATGATCGCGATGGCCTTGGCTTGCGAGCCGAAGTTACTGATCGCCGACGAGCCGACCACCGCATTGGATGTGACCATTCAAGCACAGATCATCGACCTGTTGCGCGAGCTACGCGCTAAGCTTGGTATGAGCATCGTTTTGATTACGCACAATTTCGGCATCGTCAAAGGCTTCGCCGACGAAGTGGTCGTGATGTATCGCGGCGAGATCGTCGAGCAAGGCCCGGTTGAAGAGGTGCTGAGCAACCCGCAACACGCGTACACCAAGGCGCTGATCGCCTGCATCCCGAAACTCGGCGCGAAGCAGCGTCGCCTCACCACCATCGATCAAGCCATGGCGCTCGATTAGTCGGAGCCGTGAATTTGCGTGGAGGGAAACGCTCCGTCGTTTCCGCGTCAGCGTGGTGCGGTAGGTCCCCGCGTGGCAATGGCGGAGCATTGCCCTCCAGGAATTGAATCAAAGCGAGTGGCTGGCGCGAGCTGGCTCGCCGCCGCATCGAATCAAGCATGCTATTTCTTAGCTGTGGCCAATTGTTCGCCACTGGAGATGCTCGAGGTCGCAGAGCGCACCGAGCATCTCCGTCTTTGTGCCTTGGTGGCTTTGTGA
>DOCS01000016.1 GCA_003503355.1 Opitutia bacterium | reverse complement strand
AGTGCTCGTGCAAGCCGACGCGGGCGCGGGCAGCGGCTTCCGCAACGAGCAGTACCGCGACGCGGGCTGCGAGCTCGTTACCAGTGCCTCTGACGTGTTCGCTCAGAGCGACATGATCGTCAAGGTCAAGGAGCCGCTGCCCGAGGAAGTCGCGCTGCTGCGCCCGGATCACATCGTCTTCGGCTTTCTGCATCTGGCCGCACACCCACACTTGTTGCAGGGGCTGGCCACTGCCGGTTGTATGGCGCTCGCCTACGAGAGTATCCACGAAATTGATGGCGATTTCCCGGTACTGGCGCCGATGTCGCGTATCGCGGGGCAACTGGCGGTGCAGATGGGTGCCTTTTATTTGCTGCAGCCAAACGGCGGCAAAGGATTGCTGCTAGGCGCGGCAGAAAGTGGCGCCGTGGGGCACGTGGTGGTGCTCGGCTGTGGCGTGGCCGGGCGCGCTGCGATCGCTGCAGCGCTTAAAATGGGCGCGCGGGTCACCGCCTTGGATATTAAGCCCGCGATTTTGGAAGAGTTGGTCGAAGAATTCGCCGAGGCGGTCAATGTGCGCCTGTCAACGGACGCCGCGGTGGCCACCGCGGTGGCTGAGGCCGATTTAGTGGTCGGGGCGGTGCTGGTGCCGGACGCCAAAGCGCCCACGCTGGTGCGGCGCGCACATGTGCGCCAGATGGAAGCGGGCTCGGTGATTGTCGATATTGCGATTGATCAGGGGGGCTGCATTGAAACCAGTCGCCCGACGACCCACGCGGCGCCGGCTTTTATCACAGAGGGCGTGGTGCACTGCTGTGTGGCGAATCTGCCTGCGGCGGTGGCGCGCACCGCCACGCAAGAACTGGTGGCCGCCAGCACGCCCTATGTGCAGCGGATTGCCAATCTCGGGCGGCGCGGTGTGTTGAAAGATCCGGTATTGAGTGCTGCAGTGAATGTGATGCAGGGCAAAGTGATGAATGATGAGCTGTACTTGCTGACGAAATAATCAGCTCCGGGGCCTCGTCGCGCTGTCACTTTAATCCGTATCGGGCGGTGTGCGCAGGGCATCGCCTTTTCTGCGATTCATAGCTCGTCATTGACCGCGGAGTCGACAAAGTGAACTCATACAAGCGTTCCGCCGAGCTTCATTCGTGGGACGACAGCAGATAATACGATGACAACCACATTTCAACAACTCGGCGTCCCCGCAGACCTGATTCAAGGCATTGACGCGCTCGGTATTCACACGCCGACCCCGGTTCAGGAACAAGCGATTCCTTTTCTGATGACCGACGGCGGCGATCTAATCGCTCAGGCGCAAACCGGGACGGGCAAGACGGCGGCGTTTGGCCTGCCGCTGCTCACCAAGATCGATCCAACTTTTAAAGAGATTCAAGGCCTGATCATCGCGCCCACCCGTGAGCTCGCTCAGCAGATTGGCAAACAGTTGTTCCGCTATACCAAATTCTCGACTAAGATATTCGTCGAAGTCGTGGCGGGCGGCGATAAAATCGACCTGCAGGTGAAAAAGCTGCAACGTCCGACCCAGATCGTGATTGCTACGCCCGGGCGCCTGATGGACTTGTTGAAGCTCAAGGCGATTCGTTTGCAGTCGGTCCGTCATCTGGTGCTGGATGAGGCGGATGAAATGCTGAGTATGGGCTTCAAGTCGGAGCTGGAGGTGATCTTCCAGCAGACCAGCGCGCGGCAGAGTACATGGCTGTTTTCCGCTACGTTTCAGCAGCGCATCAAGAGTCTGGTGGAAGCGCACCTGTCCGCCAAGGCGCACATGTTGAAGATCGACAAAAAGCACGTCGTCAATCAGAACATTGATCATCAATTCGCGATTTGCACGCGTGAGGATAAGGCTGATTTTATCCATAAATATCTAAAGGCGCAGTCCGATGAGCGCGGCTTGATTTTCTGCCGCACACGCGCAGGCGCGATCAACCTTGGTCAGCAGCTCACTGAGCGCGGTTTGGCGGTCGGAGTGCTGCAGGGCGATCTCAGTCAGAAGGACCGCGATAAAGTGATGCGCGCGTTTAAAAAAGAGCGTACGCAGTTTCTGATCGCCACCGATGTGGCGGCGCGCGGGATCGATGTCGAGGGGCTGTCGTTTGTGATTCAGCACCAGCTGCCCGATGCGATGCAATATTACACCCACCGCAGCGGGCGAACTGCGCGTGCGGGCAAGCGAGGGGTGTCAATCACCTTGATCGAGCTGAAGGAGCGCCGCAAAATTACCCAATTGGAAAAAGAGCTTGGGCTCAATTTCACCATGGTGGGGTAAGTACAATAGCAGCTGAACCAGACGCACCATGACACTGAATGACCTTGGATGGAACCCACGCTTTGAAGCTGAATTTGCCGATTGTTACAGCAACGGTTGGGAGCCGGCGCGCTTGATTCGCGACAATAAGATCTCGTATGGCGCGATCCTCGGCGATGGCACCGAGATCGAAGTCGCCTTGGGCGGTGCGGTGTACCACGAGGCCGAGACCGATGCGGCACTGCCGTCGGTGGGGGATTGGGTCGCGCTGGAAATGGGGGACGAGGGCAATGAATATGAAGCGGTGATCCGTGCGCGTCTGGAGCGGCAAACCTGCCTGTCGCGCAAAGCCCCCGGCAAAGGCACCGAAGAGCAAGTGATCGCCGCCAATGTGGATGTTGTGTTTGTCGTCACCGATGCCGCGCTGGATTTCAATGCACGGCGGATGGAGCGCTATTTTGCGGTGATGCAGCGTAGTGGCGCGCGAGCGGTTGTATTGCTGAATAAGTCCGACCAGTATCCGGATGAAGCTATCCAAGCTGCCAAAGCACAGCTGCTGGCCTTGAATCCAGATGTCGACGTCTGTATCACCTCGGCGTTGGATAGTTCCGGAGTGGATGCGCTGCGCGGCTATCTGCAACCTGGCAAAACGATTGCGTTGATCGGTTCCAGTGGGGTCGGCAAGTCGTCGCTGATTAATCAGCTGATCGGCCAGGATTGGCTCTGGACCGGCGAAGTCAACGGCGTGACCGGTAAGGGCATGCACACCACCACCGCGCGCGAACTGCTCGCCCTTCGGCGTGGTGGCATGTTGATCGACAACCCCGGCATTCGCGAAGTCCAAGTCTGGACCGATGCGAAAACGTTAAAGGAGAGTTTTAAAGACTTTGATGAAATCGCCAGTCAGTGTAAGTTTCATGACTGTAAACACGGCTCGGATAAGGGCTGTGCGATTCATGCTGCGATTGAAGCTGGCACGCTCTGTCGGGAGCGTTTTATCAATTATTTGAAGCTAGATTTCGAACTCGCACAACTCAGCCAACGTCAGAAGAAACGTCAGCTCACCGTCAGCCGTCGCTCGCGCCGCGAGCTCAAATCAAAGGGCGAGAAATACAGCGATAAGCACAAGCGCAGGCAGTCCCGACCTTAACCGCAAAAGATCAGCTTGAAGTGTATTTGGGGCGTGTTGCTCGCTGAAGTCTGTCGCGATTCCGATCGCCCTGAGCATGTTTCAGTTTCGACACTGTGGCCAGAATGCGTCTCAATCGGGTTAAAATAACGTGTACTCATATGCCACAACTTCAGATTCCAGACGGTCGCTTGCTCGATGAAGCGATTCACTACCCACCCACCGTCTTACTGAGTCGTGCCTCGCTCGCCGCTTTGGGATGAGGCAGGCGTCATCAGATTCAGGGCCCGGTTCTGTGCTTGCAGTGCTCAAACGCTGGCGGCCGCTTTGCTTTGTTCTTATTGTAGCTGCGTTGAGCGCACTGGTGCTGCTGCCTCAGTTTCAGCGGTTGAAATTCATTTATGCGATTGAGCAGTCGGCGCTTTCCTTCCGCTTTATGCTTCGCGGCGCGGAGCCCTCGGTAGACGATCAGGCTCAAATTGTGATTGTCGGGATTGATGATCGTTCGCTGTATCCTGACTTAAGCGAGGAGGATCTAGCGAAGTCACCTGAAGCGCGTTATATGGCCGAGGGATGGCCCTGGAATCGCGAGGTGTATGGTGTGGTGGCCCAGCGCTTGATTGATGCAGGCGCCCGAGTGGTGGCATTTGACTTGGTCTTTCCTACCGCGAATCCAGGGGACTGGGGCTTCTACGACTGCATTGCAGCGAATCGCAACAGGATCGTACTCGGTTATGACTATGTTCCCTCCGAGAGTGAAATGGCGGAGACGCCAGTGCAGGAACGTTTGCCCTACGATGATCTCTTGCCTGCAGACACTTCCGGCATGCTCGGTTTTGTAAATATCAAACTCGACGAAGACGGTGTGCTCCGCCGTGCAAAGATCAGCACTAATCTTTTTGCGGAGAAAATCAGCATAACAGACGATGCAGTTCAATTTGCACGGCTGGGACCTCGTGCGCAAGCCGCGGCGAAGCAGTATGCGCTCGGCGTGCAGGCCGCCTTGCTCTATGATTCGACTCTGGAGCCCTCGGTGCCTGGTGTGTTCGAGTACCCACTGATCAACTATGGGGGCCTAGATTATTTTTCCACGGTCAGTGTGGCGGACATATTACTGCAGGATCGTTTTGAGCCGCATGCTGGATTGTTCGAAGATGCGATCGTCCTCGTCGGGGCCTGTTCTGATTTCTTCAAGGACCGAGTCAGCACTCCGTGGGGCGATATGTATGGGGTGGAATCGCACGGCCATGTCGCTCGATCATTGCTGAATGGGACTTTTATTCGCACACTGAGCGGGGCGTGGCGCGTGGGCTTAATCATTGCCCTCAGCGTACTCCTGTGTGTGAGCTATTTGTTGTTCAAGAGCGCCTTCAAGAAAAGTGTTTGCTTGTTCACGCTACTGCTGAGTTACCTGTTTGTGAGCCAGCTGCTATTTGAAGCAAACGCGTTTCTGCTGCCTTTGGTCGGTCCGGTCCTGATACTGGTGATGGGTGGTTTCGGCCTGCTGGTGTTCGACTTTGCGATCGAGCAATATGAAAAGCGGCGCCTGCGTGGCTATTTGAGCCGCTACCTCTCGCCTGAAATTGCACAACTTTTATCCGACGATTCCTCGGAGCTGGAAGCGCTGTTACGCGGTGCCAATCGCCCGATCGCGGTGCTGTTTTCTGATATTCGGGGCTTTACCACCTTGAGTGAGCAATATGCGCCGGAGGGCCTGGTCGCTCACCTGAATGAATATTTCGAGAGCATGGTGGATGGGATTCATCAACACCAAGGTTCGCTGAATAAGTATATTGGCGACGCGATACTCGCTTTCTGGGGCGGCTTTTATTCTAAAGGCGATGAGGAGGATTGCACCTCCGCGATTCAGAGTGCACTCGACATGAATCGACGCATCGAACGCTTGAATGCCGGCTGGTCTGGAGATCCAGATAAGGCTGCCCTGCAGATCGGCATCGGCATCAGCTATGGCCCTTGCTTTGTCGGTAATCTAGGCCATTCGCAGCGCATGGAGTTTGCCGTGATGGGGGACGTGGTCAATTTGGGCGCTCGGCTGGAGGGCGCGACCAAGCAATACGGATGTGCGGTTCTGGTTTCGGCGGCAGTCTATGTGAGTTGCCGTGATCGCTTTTATTTTCAGGAGCTGGATATTATTCAAGTCAAGGGCAAGACACGGGGCATCGCGGTGTATGCACCGCTGAGTGAGCGCGACGGCGGATCGCCTCCAGCTTGGTTGGAGCTGTGGAATGAGGCGCTGCGAGCCTATCGGTCGAGGGAGTTCGAGCGTGCCCGGTCTGGGTTTTGTGACTTGGCGGCGACCGAGCCTTCGCAACAGGTGGCGGCTCAGTTGTACATCGAGCGCTGTGAGAGGTTGCTGCAAAATCCACCGCCGGATGATTGGGATTTTGTTTATGTGATGCAGACAAAATAAGCTTAACTTGTGGCGTGTGTCTGAGATAACGTGCTATATGGAATTTTTGATACGGAGCTCCTCGCTGGGGTTTATTTTGGCGCTTTTGAATTGGACTACGGCGACACTCGAGGCCAGATCGATCCAGCCGCTGACTGAATCGACTGTCGTTGAGGTCATCAACGACGTCTCGATTTTGTCGGGTGAGGCTCTGCAGCCGAGCCCGGCTGGATTAAACGCACGCTTCAAGGCACCCGATTTCTTGCAAACTGGGCGCCGCTCGCGGGCACGCCTCGAGGCGGACGATGGGACGATTACTCGGATCGGTTCCAATACCCTGTTTTCCTTTGATGAGAAGAGTCGCTCCATCAATCTAAAGCGGGGCTCACTGTTGTTTCATTCTCCCGAAGGCCGCGGGGGCGGTCGTGTGGTGACCGCGTCGGCCACCGCATCGGTGGTTGGCACTACAATCATTGTCGCGGCCACGACGAATGGAGGCTTTAAATTGCTGGTGCTGGAAGGCACTGCAAAGGTGGCCTATCCTGATGGGTCTATCTATCTGCTCCAAGCCGGACAGATGACTTTTGTGCTGCCGGAGAAGGAGGGCGGAGGCACGGCTCCGAAGAGTGTCAAGACCTCTAAGACTGCAACGGCCGCGGATGCTACAGATCCAAGTGCTGGCAGCGGCGCGGATACGTCAGCGGGCGAGGCGTCGCGGGGCGCAGAGCCGGGCCCAGTGTTGAATTTTGACCTCGGGCGCATGCAGAAAGGTTCCTCCTTGATCAATGGCTTTGCCGAACCGATTGCCAGCGAGGGCTTAATCTTTGAGGCGACTGCAAAGCAGGACCAGCAGAAGAAAACCGGTGGGCTTGAAACGACCGATGCACTGATTATTACAGCTGAAGATGCCGAAACCGTGGTGTTGCAAGTCAGCGATTCTGAGCTCGCGACTTCCAGTCAGTCTGGTGACAAACATTCGGAGTCGGATGAGGCAGTCACGGACACAACTCCGCTGCCCGACCCGGAATTGGAACGTTTCATCGCAGCGACCGAGACCACCGCGGCTCCCCAAACGGATGGTTTTGCCGAGAGTAACTTTTTTGGCGCGCCTGGTTTGGTTATTCCTGAGGGCACGATTCCCGGTCAGACTGACACCGCCTCTACGACTGAGGATGATCCATTCGTTGGTTTTGTCGCCGGCACGATTTTGTTCGATGGCGGGACGCTGGATTTGAGCCCAATTGTGGTGGAGTCTTGGTTAGGAAATGATGATTTTTATTTTATCGGAGCGACTGATGCGCTGCAGTTGTCCGGAGACAATGTATTCACCGGTTTCTCGGAGTTCTCAGATGCCAGCACCGTTGATCTTTCGACACTTGGCAGCCTGAGTTTCGCTACAGGCACCAGTCTTACGATGAACGCCCCTGCTGCGAGTTCTGTGGACTTCGTCTTGTCTGGTGACCAGGCGATCGACTTGTCTCAAGTCGCTTTGAGCAACGTTTTCGGTGGCATTGAAGTGAGGAGTGAACGCTCGGATTTGACCATTCAGGGGGCATCACAGTTGTCTGCGCTAGGTATCGAAGCGAGCGCAGTTGGCGAGCTTAGCGTGCACGCGTCCACCCTGATATCTACAGGCACTGTCCGCTTGTCCGCTGATTCCGCCTTAAACGTTGCCGAATATGCTTTTTTGTATGGACAAAAAGTAGAGCTTTTAAGTCACGGGGATTTAGCTGTCGACGGTGCACTTATCACTTCAAGTACTGTTTCCGCTACACCCGATTTAGGCCCTTTGCTTGCGACGGCGACTGGAAGTATCAAGATAACAGGTGCCGACACGAATCTGAGCGGGCGCTCAATCGATATCAAATCAGAGACTGATTCGATCGAAGTATTCGGCAGCACTGTGACTTTGAGCGGTACGGATCGGGTCGAACTAGATGCGCCGCAGCTGGTGCGCGTGGATGCCAGTTCGATTTCTGCCAACTTCATCAGGCTACAAGCGGATGAGATTCGGAGCAACGCGGCATCGTACACTGGTACTGATCTCGTGATGAAGGGTGGGGCGCTGGTTGACCTACAACAGATTGATTTTTCTGGTTTGAGCACCATCAGCATGGGGGCACAGACACTGGTGTTGGCCGATGTTAGGTTCCCCATCTCTGGTGAGATTAACCTGCAATCCGAACTCGGCCAGTTAGCCGCGAACCCCAACACCAATGCCGCCGCTCAGACTGGCTATGTTAATTTCATTCACAATGTGACGGTTGGCGACTCGCCGGCGCAAAATTTTGTTTCAACCGCTCAGGGAGGCAACGATTCGGGCAGCGGTAGTCTGATTAAGATCGCACCTTTGGGCACCCCGGGCAACTAGTCGTTCGCTCACGTTGACTGGAATTTTAAGTAATCAACAGGATTATGCATTTATCACGTTATTTTTTCTTTTTCGCACTCTTGTCTGTCGGGCAGGCGCAATCGCTCATCGATGAGTCCAACGCATCACTTGAAGCCGAGGATGCACCTTCGGTCTTTGAAGAAGAGGAGGAGTCCTACACACTGTCGCAGCCGCCGCTGTTGTACCCCGGAGAACTCGAAGACCTCGGACCGCAATACCTGCTCACGCAAGGCACGCCGGCACACGATTGGCTGATGGCCCTGCTTGACCTGCAGTGGCTGCATTCGACTAACCCCACACAGGCAGAGGGTGATTCCGGGCGCTCCGCAGATTTGCGGATTCTAACCGCACAATTCGGTTTACAGACCCCGGACAAAGCCGTTGCCGGGGGACAGCTGGCCGCCCAGCTCGGAATGCGCTATCAACAATTTGAATATGGTCAGCTTTCGGGCGATGTGGTCATCAATGGCTTGGCGGTCAGTGCCAGCGATTTTGACGGCACCAGTGTGTTTAGTGAGGCCAAATGGACCCGTGGTTCCTGGCAGGCGCGCGCAGGCTTGCGCTGGACAACATTGAACAACGATAGTGGCAGCGATTACTACAACGAGTGGGTGCCTTCCTGGGCGCTCAGTCGTCATTTTAGCATCGGAGCGAATACTCGACTCACGGCTGCGTATGATGGCGCCTATTACGCAACGAATGGGGTGAGCGTGTTGACCATTCGCGACGATTTTAATGACCGCTTTTCCAACGCGCTGAGCCTACGCTTGCTCTATCGATTGACCTCAAAATGCTTTGTCGAGCCGAGCGCACGAATCAATTATACCGTGTTTACCGACGACCCGAACGGCGATCGTGAAGATACCACAGCTGGACTGGGGCTGAATCTTAGCTATTATTTCAACCATGATGCCGTCCTGCGTCTTTTTGCCAATTATCAGGAACGTCGATCGACGGGTCTGGGCATTGCCGATTATGAAAATCTAGATCTCGGCCTGGGCGGAACGCTGTCATTTCAATTTTAGCCCTAGGACCTTAGAGCAGAGGGCCGATGCTCGACTGGGATGAGTGAGCGCGGTGCCGCTTCGCTGTGCAACGCGCTTGGCGGTTATTTAATTGCGTCCTCGTTCAGATTGAAGCGGAGTATNNTGCTGATTGCGTCCTCTTTGCACGGCAAAGCTCGCTTGCCTGAAATGCCGAGCGCGAACGCCGCGGAGCAATCTAGGCAGCCGAATGTCATTATTATTGTCGCGGACGACATGGGCTGGGGCGACACGGGTTATAACGGCAACGCGATCCAGCAGACGCCACACCTCGACCGAATGGCGCAAGAGGGCATTCGCTTTGATCGTTTTTACTCCGCATCGACGGTCTGCGCGCCGACCCGCGCCTCGATCATGACCGGGCAAAACGGTGCTCGGCTGGGGATTTGGCACTGGGGCAGCTCGCACGTTGAAGACGACGATGTCCTCATCTCCGAAGTACTCCAACAGCAGGGCTACGCCACCGGGCATTTCGGCAAGTGGCACCTCGGCTTGCTCGACCAGCACGGTCAGCACGACTTTGTGTCTGGGCCCCGTAAGCCGCACAAGGATTTCAGCCCGCCGTGGCAGCACGGTTTTGATGTGTGCTTTAGCACCGAAAATGTCGCGCCCACCTGGGATCCGATGAAATTGCCCGATCAGGGGCAGTGGGGTATGAAACAGCGTTACGCTACGGGTCTGTGGGGTAACAATTACTGGAACGAACGCGGCGAGATGATCGACCACGAGGACAACCTTTCCGGCGACGACAGCCGTGTCATTATGGATCGCGTCATTCCCTTTGTCCAAAAACAGTCACAGGACGCCGCGCCGTTTTTTGCCTATATCTGTTTTCACACCCCGCATACCCCCACGGTCAGCGGTGGCAAATACCTGCAACTGTACGACGGCCACGCGGGGCGCCATCACTACGGTGCGATCACCGCGATGGACGAGCAAATCGGTCGCCTGCGGCAAGAGCTCAGCGCCTTAGGGGAGGCGGATAACACGCTCATTTGGTTCTGCTCCGACAATGGCGCGGCGAAAAACAACAGTGAACGATTTGGCGAGTACGGTGGCTTTGGTTCCAATGGACCGTTTCGCGATTGGAAGGGTTCGATGTATGAAGGCGGCATCCGCGTCCCTGCAGTGCTGCTGTATCCTCAGCGCTTTGAGGCGCCCGCGGTGATCGAGATGCCCTGTAATTCTTCGGATATGTTTCCGACTTTGGCCGCGATCCTCGGTGATGCCGACGTGGCTCGCAGTGAGCCACAGGATGGTATCAATCTACTGCCGGCTTTACAGGGTGCCATGCAGGTTCGGCAGGAACCGATGGGATTTGCCTACAACAAGAACGCCGCCTGGGTGAACCAACAATACAAATTAGTGGTCGGCATCGGCAACAATCAGGCCCCGCCGGAACTCTACGATTTGCTCAACGATCCCTACGAAACCAACGATCTCGCCAAACGCTCTCCGGAAATCGTGCAGCAAATGAAAGCCGCCCTGACAGCATGGATTCAATCCTGCAACCACAGCTCGGCCGGGCGTTACAAGCCCGTGCCACTGCCCAATTAGGCGACGGGGCGCGGTGTTTCGGTGGCAATGACGGCG
>DOCS01000246.1 GCA_003503355.1 Opitutia bacterium | reverse complement strand
CCTCGACGACTGCTGGTTTTACCATGAAGACTTCGCTCGCGGCGGGTTGCTGGACCTGTGGCTCGGGCCGCAGCCCAATCAACAATGGGGCACGGCATCCTTTCTAGGAAGCCGCAATGAATGATCGCGTGAACGCTCGTGGATGATCTGCCGTATCACTGAAAAGTCGGCGAGACGTCAGCGCCTCTCAAACGAGATGTTGCGGACCCGCTGGCCCGATAATTTTTGCCGTTGCTGTTGAACTCGGGCCTCTGTGGAGTGCGTTGTCTGTGATTGGTGACCTTGTATTTTTTGAAGGGAATCTGCCTGAGCGTCTTGCGCCAAAAAAAGCGCTAGACGCACGGTTACAGTCGCCGAGGTCAACTCGATCGAGCGGAGTGTCCGCGCTTTCCTATGGCGGACTGACACTCATGTTTCCTGTTGGTGACTATTGGCTTCGGTGCATTGCGCACGTATTCAGATTACTCGTCCTCCGAGGCCAGTAACACATCATCGGCATTGGCCGCCACGGTGATTTCCTGCCCCAGGAACTCTAGCAGGATCTGAATTCGATTACCGGATGGGAGTTGCGCTAGGACTTTGCCATTCAAGCCCTTGAGGGACCCGGAGACTAATTCAACCTGTGCGCCTGGTTCGATGCTGAGGTCCGGGGCCTCCATAATTGCATCCGGGAGGCTGGCGCGTAAATCCGATATAAGTTTCTCGGGGACTGCCTTCTGGTCGCCGCGTCCGACGATACCCGAGACGCCTTGGCTGTGGATGACGCGTCTGTAATGATCCTGCAGTGAAAAGCGTGCGAAAATATAGCCTGGAAACATCGCCTCGACAAAGCGTTTTTTGCCGGTCCTCGTTTTCTTTATCTGGCTGATTCGGGGGCAAAAGGTCTCCACCGAATCGATATTTGAGAGGATCGCAGCCGCAATGTGTTCCCGTTTGGTTTGCGTGCGCAGGCAAAACCAGTCGCGTGGTGCTTCAGGTGTCGAATCATTGGGGTAGGGGTGCATAAGTAAAGAGTCGCAAGTTAGGCGCGGCGCCCTCGTTTTCAACCGCAAAGATAGATTAGTGAACATGTTTCATTTTTCAGTCTCGACGGTTGCTTGGCCATGCCTTTGCGGATTCGAGCAGCTTGCGTTGTTTGCTGTTAAAGTCTCCGCCATCGAGGTAAGTCGAGAAGGCCGCGGGATCGTTGCTTTTCCAGCTGCCGGCCACCTTTTGCATCATTCGGGTGCGTAATCCGTCGTTGTTGATCGATTCCGCCCAGCTCATCGCAGTGGCTGGGTCTTCTTGCGATGCGCGCGCAGTATAGGCCGCGACCGCACGATCCAACTGCGGCGAAGCGGGTAACGAGTTGAGCCATTCGGAGGAGGCGGCGAGGTCGTAGAGGGTCCACTCCCGTGTGATGGTGGCTGAGGCTTTTGCAAAGGCGGGATCGCCTTCAGGCAGCGAATTTAACCAAGTGGCGGCTGCTGGAGGATCTTTTTTCGCCCACTCCTCAATCAGGTCGCTCTTCAAGTTGCTGGGTGCGCCGTCTCCTAGGGATTGAACGTAGGCCGCGGCGCTTTGTGGATCAAACGCCGCCCACTCGTTGACCAGCTCTCGCTGTAAATTATTTTTGCTTTGACCTTCGGGCATCAGCGCAATCGTGGTCTGTGCGTCCTGCAAGCCGCCGCCGCGAATTTGTGTTTCAATCACTTCACTCAGTAGGCGCTCTTTTAGGCGCATGGCGCTAGGGGTGCTGTCATCGAGCGCGTTGGCATATTGAAAAGCGCCCGCGGCGTTGGTCTGCGCAAAGCCGCGCAGAATCGCCAGCATCTGCGAATTGCGCAGATTGGTGGGGACATCGGTTAATGCATCCGTCGCCCACGCCAGTGCAGTCATCGGATCATGGGTGGCCCATTGCTCGAGAATCTGGCGGCGCGCACGTTGCGCCTCCCGCAGCGAGGTGATGCCATCGGACAATTCCAACGCTGCTCGCGGATCGCTGCGCGCTAAGTGTCCAAGCAAGTCACGGATTTCTTTCGATCGGCGTGGATCTGACAGCGGCAAGGCAAAAGCGGCTTCTAGCAAGCGATGAGTGTGCACGCTAGTTTCGCGGTCAAGTAGCGCCACCCTTGCCTCGGTCTCAGTTCCCAGTGCCAAGCTGCCTAGCGTCGTCTCTTCTGCCTCTGGGGGCGGGTTCAATGGCGTGCGCATAGTCTGCGCCTGCCACAGGGTCACATCTGGTTGGTGCTGATGACTGGGAGGCACGTGGTTAACATCTGCGGACCCAAATCCGCGACCAGCGACAAAGGAAAGTGCAAGGCTGGCGCACCACAGGCCGAGGTAGAGAAAAACAGATGAGCGTTTCATGGCATTTAAGGGAAATCGATGCTGGGGCGGCAATTGCGCACCGCAGCGATGGATAGTGGGGCGAACGCGAAAAGTGTACGCACTTATTTAGTCTGATCCGCGGTCTAAGCGCAAATCCAAACCAGATCGCCCTCGGCGGTCGCATCGAATAGCTCGATCATTTCCGCATTGCGCATTTCAACGCAGCCACCACTAAACGGCTCGCCGATGCGCTCCTCGTGGTTGGTCCCGTGGATATAAATGTAACGCTCGTAGGAGTCGCAGTCGTCCCCCGAGTTGTGTCCGGGCTGCAATCCGCGCAGGCGTAGAATGCGGCTGGTGATTAGATTGCGCTGCTGTGCCTCAAGTGGATATTCGGAAAAATGCTGACCGGTCGCAACCCGTCCCTTGAACACCATGCCGGCTGGCGCACGGTCGCCGATTTTATTCGCCGCCGCATGCAATCCGGTGGGTGTGCCAAACGAGTTGGCGCGGCAGGACGGGGGATTCTTCGAGGTCGAAATTCGAAAAATTCTTTGCACTTTACCGTCGAGCAGCAGTGCAAGTTCCTGCCGTTGGATCGAAACGATCATCAGACAACGTGTCGGCGTGATTGACAAGGCCTCGCAGCTTTGTTTTACACCCCAGCTTTCCTTTAAATAATCAAATGGCATATAAAGTAGGTATCCTCGGTGCGACCGGCGCAGTCGGTCAAGAAATCATTCGTCTTCTCCACGAGCGAGCGTTCCCCATTGCGGAACTTCATTTGCTCGCGTCCGCACGATCGGCCGGAAAGACTCAGTCCTTTGAGGGCAAAACCTGGACCATCGAAGAGGCCACGCCGGAAAGCTTCGACGGGCTCGACATCGCGATTTTCAGCGCGGGGGGCGACCAGACCCTCAAATTCGCGCACGAAGCGGTGAAGCGCGGCTGTATCGTGGTGGATAACAGCTCGGCTTTTCGCATGGATCCGAAAGTGCCGCTCGTCATTCCCGAAATTAATCCCGATGCGGTCGATGACCACCACGGGATTCTCGCCAATCCGAATTGCTCCACCGCGATTACCCTGATGGGGCTGTATCCGTTGCACAAGGCATTCGGCCTCAAGTCTTTCATTGCCTCCACTTACCAAGCCGTTTCCGGCAGCGGTGCCGGCGGCCTAATCGAGCTCGATCAACAAGCCCGCGCTTGGGCCAAGGACGAGCCACTGGTAAAGGACGTGTATCCGCACCAGATCGCGTTCAATCTGCTTCCTCATGTCGATGCCTTCCTTGATGACGGCTACACCAAGGAGGAGATGAAAATGCTCAACGAAGGTAAAAAGATACTCGGTCTCGACGATTTGCGCGTCACCTGCACCTGTGTACGTGTGCCGGTGTTCCGTGCCCACTCTATTTCCATCAGCGCCGAATTTGAAAAACCGGTCAGCGTCGAAGCCGCGAAAGCCGCGATCGAGGCCTTCGATGGCGCCGATCTAGTCGACAATCCAGCCAACTTGGAATATCCGATGCCGATCAACTATTCCGAAGTCGTTCCCTGTGGCGTTGGCCGTATTCGCAAGGATAGCGTGTTCGAAAACGGACTCGCACTATGGGTGACGGGCGACCAGCTGTGGAAGGGCGCCGCGCTCAATGCGATCCAGATTGCTGAGCTGCTGCACCGCAAGGGCAAGATCGGCTAGTCACGCAGACGATTATTTTTCCGAAAGGGGTGCATTCGAACAGGTGCACCCCTTTTTCGTTTATTAAGCATCAATACGCGCCGACTCATGGCTTTGGCAAGCAGAGCCTCAGTGTGATCTGCGATGGACGCAGAGAGCCCGCCTTTATTCAGCGGTCGTCTTGCGCGGCTTACTCGCTGTTGCGAATCAGCCCCATCAGGAATTCACGATTGCCGTCGGTGCCTTTGATCGGCGAGTCCATGGTGCCGATCAGTGTGGCGCCAGGTAGTTCGCCCAGCGCAAAGCTCTGGATGCTGTTCAAAATACGCTCTTGAATCGCGGCGTCACGAATGATGCCGCGCCCCGCATCGACTTCGTGTTTCTCGGCTTCAAACTGTGGTTTGACTAAGGCGATGAGACGCCCACCGGGAGCCATGAATTGCCAGACCGCGGGCAGGACTTTGGTCAATGAGATGAAGGATAGGTCCATCACGATCAGCGGGAAGTCGTCATGCGGTAGGTCACCGGGCTGGAGGTGTCGCGCGTTGGTCTTTTCGATGTTGGTCACCCGCTCATCTTGAATGAGCTTATTGTGCATTTGTGCGCGGCCGACGTCGACACAGGTGGCGCTAAGCGTACCGCGTTGCAGGCAGCAATCGGTAAAACCGCCCGTGGAGGCGCCGACATCCAGATGGCGCAAGCCTGTGACGTCGATGTCAAATTGATCAAGGAAGCCCTCCAGCTTCTCGCCGCCGCGACTGACGAAGCGCGGCGGTGATTCCACTTCGACCGCGGCATCGATGGGCAGCGCGCGTCCGGGTTTGTCGAGCCGGTCGGTGCCGAGTTTGACTTTGCCCGCGAGGATGAGGGCTTTGGCGCGCGAACGGGTGTCGGCGAGTCCTTTGGCGACGAGGAGCTCGTCGAGGCGAATTTTCTTGGGTGCTACCATAATACGGGATGCGAGGTTCGGAATACGAGATGCTTGATTTAATCGGAGTCGGCCGTTGGGGTGGCGCCGATGGCTACCTCGCTGGAGCGGATGTGTAGATCGCGTTGGGGATAGGGGATCTCGATGTTATTTTCCTTAAAGGTATCCCAGACGTTGAGCAGCACGGCGCTCTTCACATTGGACACACCGTTGGCTGGGTCGGAGATCCAGAAGCGCAGTTCGAGGTCGACGGCGCTGTCGCCAAAGCCGAGGACGTGGCAAACCGGGGCAGGATCATTGAGCACCCGCTCGACCGATTGGGCGGCTGCGACGACCAGTTGAATGCACTGATGCGGGTCGGCCTCGTAGGACACGCCGATCGGCACTTTCATGCGCACGAGGTTGTTGGTAAACGACCAGTTGATGACGCGCTGGGTGATCAGATCTTCGTTCGGAATCAGGTGCTCGGTGCCGTCGCGGGTGATGACCGAGGCGTAGCGTGCACGAAGGTTGTTGATCCATCCGTAGGTTCCGTCGATCTCAATCACATCGCCCGGTTTGACCGAGTTGTCGATTAACAGCAGAATGCCGCTGACGAAGTTTGAGACGACTTTTTGTAAACCGAAACCAACCCCCAAACCGATCGCACCGCCGAGAACGGTGAGTGCCGAGAGGTCGACGCCCATCGAGCTCATTGCCACGACGCTGGCGACAATGATAAACACGATGCGGATAATCTTAGTGATCAGAACCTTAAGGGACGGGCTCAGGCCCGGCACGCGCTGGATTTGTGTTTCAATGATGCGGGCAATCGCGAGGCTAAACCACAGGGTTAACGCAAAGGCAATGACTCCGGAAAGAACGCCCCATGCGGAGATGGTAATGGTGCCAATCGTGAAACTTAGGTCTTCCAGCAGCCGAATACTATCATCCATCAATGTGAGGCTGAAGAGGCCACTGATCAGGTAGCCGACGGAGGCAATTGATCTGGTCCAAAACCGATCGCCGATCAAGCTGGTGAGTAGGCCAATGATCATCCATGCGCCGCCGAGGTAAGCGAAAAAACGAAAGATCGGGGTCTCCATGCCGAGCAGCGAGAAGCCAGTCGCGCTCACTGTGATGGCAACCCATAGTGCCAGAAAGCAGAGGTTTTTGCGGATCCAGAGTATCGGGCTGTAGCGCGTAATGACGATGCTGTTAGCTCGCTTGCGGAATACTTTCGAGCTGACGGCCAGTAGAATGCCGATCACCGCGAGTTGCCACAGGTCGCGTGCTTGGAAGCCGTCTTCTGGCATCAGCAATACACTCCAATATTCAAGAAAAGTCATGCGCACAGGTAAGGCGTTTGAAATCGTCGCCGCAATCTTTTTGCATACCGCAGACTGCGGTTCGATTCAGCACCTCACTGTCTGTCGAGCGTAGGGTATGGTCTTGTCTGAATTGCGGCTGCTTTGCTGTGCGGGAGTGCGGCTGCTTCGCTTCATAGCACGTTTGAACTTGCGGTAGCAGGCCAACACAGACTGTTTAGCGGGATTATGAAACTCACCTCGCTGGTCTATCTCGATGCCGCTTTGCTGGCAACTGCCCAGCGGTTGGCAGAGCGATTTGCGGTCCCCTGTGTGGACGGCACCGCCGTTGTTGGAGTGAAGCCTAAGTTGTTTCAGCGTTTTGTGTCGAATTTGAACCCGGATGTGGAGGATGCATTCGTCTTCGTGTTGGGCCCGGATGGCTTGGCATTGCACGCGCTGGGACCGGAGTATGGCGTCAGCATTCGCGCCGATTTCCATGGCCCGAGCGTGACTTTTCGCCGCAAGCAGGGCGGGGGCAAGGGACAGATGATCGCCAAGGCTGTGGGCGTGCGTGGCGGCGTGTATCCGCGCGTGCTGGATGCGACGGCGGGATTAGGGGGCGATGGCTTTGTACTCGCCAGCCTTGGCTGTCAGGTCACCTTGCTGGAGCGTGTGGCGGCGGTGCGGGCGTTACTCGAAGATGGGCTTGCCCAGGCACGAACCCATGCGCTGGCGCAGGACGCCGATTTGCTGCAAGTGCTGGATCGCGTGTCGTTGATTGAAACCGATGCAGCCGCTTATCTGCGAAATTTGACCGAGGCGGATCGACCGGATGTAGTGTATCTCGACCCGATGTTTCCCGTGCGGACCAAGAGCGCGATGGTCAAAAAGGAAATGCGCGTATTTCACTCACTCGTCGGACAGGATGCGGATGCGGACGACCTTTTAGAGGCAGCGTTGAGGTGCGCGCGTTATCGGGTCGTGGTCAAGCGTCCACGAATTGCGCCTGCACTGGCTGGGGCGACTCCCAACCATATGCTGGAAGGGAAGAGTAATCGCTACGATCTGTACACCCTCGAAAAGCTTCCCAACGGGCTCAACGCGTAACACCGAGGCACTGTCAATGGCAGTCTGGGGGTTCTTGATTTCGACCAAAGACGGCTTGGAGTTCTTCCGATCGGCACTGCATCGAATGCATCATCGCGTGCCATTCTTGATGGATTTCCCTCCGTCCTTTATCTACGCTTAGGCGCCTTTTATATCATGACCACCGGCAGATGCGAACAACACATCGAAATCCTCTCGCCATCAGGCTGCTATCCCTCATTGCAAGCCGCGATTGACGCCGGAGCGGACGCGGTTGATTTCGGGCTCGCGCAGTTGAGCATGCGTGCGCGCTCGCGCCGTGCCTTTCATGTGTAGGATCTGGAGCAAATCATGCAGCGCTGTCGGCACGCTGCGGTATGTCGCTGTTCACGGACAATGCCTTGGCCAACCGTGGTGCCTGCGTGCACACACTCAAAATCGAGGGCCGCGGCCGTTCCCCGGAATATGTCAAGTTGGTCACTCAAGCCTACCGCCGCGCCGTCGATGCGGTTCAGAATGGCAGCTACTGCTACGCATTTGCAGCCACATTGCTGGACGATATCAAGGAGGTGTACAACCGCGGTCATTCTGACGGATACTATCTCGGCCGCGAGCAAGGTTGGTCGAATTCGTCTGGATCGAAGGCCACGCAGCAGAATGTGCTGCGCGGGCAGGTGACGCACTATTATGCACAAATCGGCGTGGCTGAAATAACGGTCACCAGCGGCAGCCCTCAAGTGAGCGACCAGTATGTCATTATCGGTGAAACCTCCGGTGTTGTGGAAGGGACGATCGAAAGCCTGCGCCTCGTCGAGCGTGACGTGGCGCAGGTGAGCGCCAACGAAGTGTGTGCCATCAAGGTCAGCCAGCGAGTGCGCTGCAATGACAAGTTTTTCATCATTGTGCCGGTCGCCAGCAAGACGACTCAAGCATCGTGAGGTTTCTCAAGATTGCCCACAAGAAGCCGGAATGTATCGGCTGCATGCTGTGTGCCGAAGTGGCGCCGAACTACTGGGAGATGGACGAAGACGGCGAAGCTCAATTGCTGCGCGTCACTCGCGAAGACAAAGCCTTCCAATACGGGGAGGGCTTCGAGGAGGATCGCGACCTCCTGAAAGAAGCCGAAGCGGGCTGCCCAATGGACACTATCAAGATCGGTTGATCGAGCGCGTGCGAGCGCTATCAACTTTGCCTCACACGCGCTTTAAAACAACTAACTTCAGCCCTGTAATTCGCTGAGAGCTTTGACCAATGCTTGAGCAACAGCAGCAGACGAGGCGGGGTTTTGTCCTGTTATCAGCAAACCGTCAATCACGGCTAACGGATGCCAGTCTTCAGCCTTCTGGTATACGCCGCCCATTGCAACCAGCTGATCTTCGACGAGATACGGCACCACATCAGTTAATTCGACGGCGGCCTCTTCAGAGTTACTAAAGCCAGTAACTTTTTTACCTTGGACCAACGGAGCGCCTTTTCGATCCTTTGCCTTTAATAGGACCGCAGGTGCATGGCATACGCTCGCTACAGGCTTTCCAGCGGCAATGAAATCTTCAATCAGCGCAATCGAGTCATTGTCATTATGCAAGTCCCACAAAGGGCCATGTCCCCCGGGATAGAATACTGCATCAAAATCTTCGGCTTTCAATCCAGCTAATGGAGCCGTGTGCGCCAGTTCCAGCTGAGCGGCTTGGTCATCGTCAAAGCGGCGCGTAGCGTCCGTTTGAAAATCAGGTTCGTGACTTTTCGGATCCAGCGGCGGTTGACCACCACGCGGCGAGGCCAGCGTTACTTGGACACCGGTATCTTTCAGGTGGTAGTAAGGGCTGGCAAATTCCTCCAACCAAAAACCTGTTTTGCTACCAGTATCTCCCAGTTGATCGTGTGAAGTTAAAATAATCAGTACTTTCATCGATTTGTTCCTGTTTGGGATAATGTATTATCTTTAAGATGCGTATATGGGTTCACCAAGCGTGCAATCGTTAACTGGTCTAGTTCTGCGCTGTTCTTGTCTGGTCGCGTTTTGGGCGCTTGTTCGCGATATACAGAGGCATGTGTCATCGTGTAATATTAAGATGCCATACCGTTAAAAATTCAATTGATTGGTGTAAAAAGTAGTGGATTCTCGCGAGCGAAGGGCGGTGCAGAAGCTCTGATGGAGAGTCGCCACACTCACGCTCTACAAGGCTTCAAAGGTTTTGTTGGCCGCGATGTAGAGGGGGTGCTTGGGCGTCGCGTTGGCATTTTTGCCGAGGCAGGCAATGTTCAGCTTCGGAAATTTGCGGAACGGGGCGAGCAGTTGTAGCACGGCGCTTTGGCGATCGAGGTGTAGTCCGTGATTCCCCCAGCCGCAGACGATGTCGAGGCTGCCTTGGTTGAGTGCATAGGCTTGGTGGATGGCACGCTGTATCTGCGCGTCGTTATCCGGGCCGACTGGTTCTTCGACCGCCATCATATCCTTGGGGGCGGTCGCGCGGTAGGCGAACATGTTAAGCATTAAAAACTCGTTGGCCCCGAGTCGCTCACAGAATGATTTGATCCGTTTTAGTGTCGGGTCGAGCTGCCATTCGTCGGCGGTCGATGGATTGAGGCAAATGAACAGCGCCCGTCGACGCTCAAACAGTTCATCCCATTGATGCAGCAGTGTGTAACGGTAGTAGCGACAGCTTGAAAAAGTGCAGGCGTTTTGCATCTATAGGCTGATAGCGCTCGTTGGTCAGTGGTGAGGAGCGGGTGCCTGCAATGAAGCGCCTATACGCCTAAACGCCTGTTGTGATGCAGGTGTCTGTGGTGTGGATCGCCCGATAGCGCTGCAGCACGGTCTGTAAGATCGACTCGGGGTCGAGGCCGACGCTGGCGCGGAGCTTGGCGACGGAGTTGCCGTGTTCAACAAATTGGTCGGGCCAACCGATGCGAACCACCGGGCGCAGGCAGTTGCCGTCCTGCAGCGCTTCCATCACCGCGGTGCCGAAGCCGCCGCTGATCACGTTGTCTTCCAGGGTGACGATGAGCTTGCTGGTTGCCGCAGAGGTGAGCAGTTGCTCGGTATCGAGTGGTTTCACAAAGCGGGCGTTGACCACACCGGCTTGGATGCCGTGCTCGGCAAGTTGAGCCGCGAGCTTTTCGGCATCTGCTACCATCGAGCCAATTGCCCAGAGGTCGATGTCGCCGGCTTTTTGCAGGCGCTGTGCTTTACCCATTTGGAGTGCTTCGGGGGTTGCCTTGATCGGCGTGCCGACGGCATTGCCGCGCGGATAGCGTACGAAGGCGGGGCCCTGATAGGCGAGGCCAGTAGCCATCATATCGGCCAGTTCGTCCTCGTTGGAGGGGGCCATGACGACTACATTGGGAATATTGCGCAAATAGGACAGATCAAACAGTCCGTGGTGAGTGGCGCCGTCATTGGGCGAGAGACCCGCACGGTCCATACAGAAAAGCACGGGCAGATTTTGCAGCGCTACGTCGTGGATAATCTGGTCGTAGGCACGTTGCAGGAAAGTCGAGTAGATCGCACAGACTGGGTGAAAGCCGGAGGTGGCCATGCCGGCAGCGGAAAGAACCGCGTGTTCCTCGGCGATGCCGACGTCGATAAACTGCTCAGGCAATTCCTTTTCCAGAATACTGAGCCCAGTGCCGGATGGCATCGCGGCGGTGATGCCGACGATGTTCTTATCCGCTTTGGCGAGCTTGACGAGTGTCTCGCCCATGACGTCCTGATATTTAGGCGGCGTGTCGGCTGCGGCCGGGGCGCCTTTGCCGGTATCGATATTGAAAGGGCTGGCGCCGTGAAAGCGTTCCGGATTTTCGATGGCGACGTCGTAGCCTTTGCCCTTGGTGGTGAGAATGTGCAGGATCACTGGCTGTTGCGCCTGTTTGGCAAATTCGAGGTAGTGATCGACCTGCTTTTGGTCGTGGCCGTCGATCGGCCCAATGTAACGAACATTGAATTTCTCGAACAGCGAGGAGGGTACGAAGAAGTCCTTGGTTTCTTTCTTCCACTTAGAGCCGAAGTGAATCAATGAATCGCCACCAGGTACTTTCTGCAGCAGGGATTCGAAATCGTCGTTCAGGCGGTTGTAAACTGGGTTGGTAATCAGCTCGTTGAAGTAGCGCGGCAGGGCGCCGACGTTTTTGGCGATCGACCACTTGTTGTCATTGAGGATAATGATCAAGCGCTTGGTCGAAGTGGCGACGTTGTTGAGCGCCTCCATCGTGATGCCGCAGGTAAAGGCCGCATCCCCGCAAAGCGCGACGACATG
>DOCS01000061.1:13071-15673 GCA_003503355.1 Opitutia bacterium | reverse complement strand
GGGCGGTCTGGATTGGACTGAGGTTTCGCACCAGAAGCATTAAACGCAGGCCAATCGATGGGTTGCTTCATGGCCCAGAACGTAGTGTATCGTTGACGAGCAAGCGATCGAGGAGACTTTAATCGCTCTGCCGGCAGATTTGCCTTTCAAGTCTCTTAGGCAGGCCGACATTTGGTAGAAGTTAGATCGCCATGATTTCTTGGTCGTACGTGGATCGTCATTTTACGCTTACAGTGTACCAGTAATTTGCAGATTGAATGGATGATCAGAAACCACATCAAAATGGACTAAAAGCACGCAATAATAAGCTTGAAGGCCCGCGCTTGGAGCATTGATCAGTGCCCCAGGTCTGCTATGAGTTAGAGGCAAACATTAAGGGCATTTATAGCGACTTGAATCTCAAGTAAGTACCAACGCTTTAACTCTTTGTAAAAGGTCTTGATGGCTCTGGGGCCAGGCGTGCGCTACTTAGTCTGGAATGTGCCCCATTCGTAAAGGCGCAGATCGATAATGAACACCTTTACTTGACTCTCGGCAAAATGAACGGGGGGCGCATCTCTGTGTTCTATATGTGACATTTAGTCACCCGAGTACAAGCTACGCAGTGACCGCAGCGCTGAATGCCTTGCGGTCGGCGGCCTTGAAAAATGCGGTGCCGGCGACGAGTGTGTCCACGCCACGCGAGGTGCAGGCACTTGCGGTTTTGAGATCAACCCCGCCATCGACTTCTAGTCGGTAGCTGAGGCCGAGTTCTCCGCGCCATTGCGCCAGCGTTTCCATTTTCGGTAACACATCCTCGCGGAAGCTTTGTCCGCCGAACCCTGGTTGGACGGTCATCAATAATACGATATCGCATGCCTCCAAGTATGGCTTAGCGGCTTCGGCAGGTGTATCCGGGTTGAGTACTACGCCACATTTACAGCCACGCTCACGGATATGCTGCAGAGTAGCAGCGACCGGGTAGTCCGGCTCGACGTGGATCGTGACTTGCTCAGCGCCGGCATCAATGAAGGCGTCCACAAATTTATCCGGGTTGTCGAGCATCAGGTGCACATCGAAAAACAGCGTGGAGGCGGAGCGCATCGCTTTGATCGTTTGTGGACCGAAAGTCAGGTTCGGCACGAAATGCCCGTCCATAATGTCGAGGTGGACCCAGCGCAGTCCAGCGGCCTCGATTTCCTTGAGGCTACTCTTTAAGTCGGCGTGGTCGCCAGCGAGGATGGAAGGTGCCAAGATGATTTGGTGTGAACTGTGCATGGCTCACATGGTTGGGAAAAACATCGTACTGGCAAGGGCGGCAACTGGTTTTGATGCTTTTTCATTGAAGCTAGGGTTCAATTGATTCGGCCGCTGTGAGGCAGATTGATGACAGTGGACGGGGCTGGCGGTGGTTGCGCTTTCCAGTGTGTGACGATCCTGTTACTACGACAAAAGAAAAGCCGCTACACAAGGTGTAGCGGCTTTTGTTAAATACGATCGGATACGATTACGCTTCGGTTGTTTCGCCTGTTGGCGGTGACGTTTCGGTGCCTGCTGGGGCAGACTCCGCATCGGTCGCATCGGCTTCGCCTGCTTCGTCCTCGTCGGAGGCGATGACCTTGGAAATGCCGATCAGAGCGTCCCTGGCTGCTAGGTTAACGAGCTTGACGCCGGAAGCGGCACGGCCGGTGATACGGACATCTGCAATCGGACTGCGGACCGCTTGGCCCTTCTTGGTAAACATCATGATCTCGTCCTGGTCGGTGACGCTGAGTGCGCCGATGACCTTGTCCGACTTGATCGCGATGATACCGGAACCACCACGGGACTGAACGCGGTAGTCGGAGAAGTCAGTGCGCTTGCCGAGGCCGTTGGCGCCGGCGATCAATAGCTTTGCTTCGTCGTCAACGATTTCGATCGCGACGACTTTGTCCTTCTCGTCTTTGAGCTTGATGCCGCGGACGCCACGAGTGGCACGCCCTTGATCGCGGAGGTCGGTTTCAGCAAAGCGAATCGACTGCGCGTTGCTGGTGACGAGCATGATGTCGTCATTGCCAGCAGTGAGACGTGCGCCGATCAGCTTGTCGCCTTCGTCGATATTGATGCCGATCAAGCCGCCTTTGCGGTGGTTCTTATAATCGGAAAGCATCGTCTTTTTGGTGACACCTTTTTCGGTGGCAAGGACGATGCGTGGTTCCGATTCATCGAAGCTGTCGACGCAAATCATAGCAGCGATCTGCTCGCCTTTTTGCAGCTCAAGAATGTTGGCAATGGCGCGGCCCTTGGCGGTGCGTGAGCCTTCGGGTAGGTTGTAAACCTTCTCTACATAGACGCGGCCATTGTTCATGAAGAACATGATGTTGTCATGGGTGGATGCAGTGAAGAGGTGTTCGACGAAGTCGTCTTCGTATTGACCGGAGCCGATCACACCCTTGCCGCCGCGCTTTTGGGAGCGATATTCGTCGAGCGAGGTGCGTTTCATGAAGCCCTTGTGCGTGATGGTGATCATGCAACCTTCGTTTGGAATGATGTCTTCCATACTGAGGTCGCCATCAACCGCGAGGATCTCGGAGCGGCGTGGATTGCCGTATTTCTCCTTCATCTCAACCAGCTCTTCCTTGAT